>JAUYPG010000034.1 GCA_030695805.1 Nanobdellota archaeon | reverse complement strand
AAGAATTATGTCTTCTACTGGGGAATACTCGAATGAGGCGAGAGAAAATTTATGTTTTTCTTTAGAGCTCTCAAGTTTTTCCAATCCCCGCTTTGTAAGTTCCCATTCTTTTTTATCCTTCCGTTTTTCGATAAGCCCCTCCCGCTTCAGATAGGAAAGTATCTTATAAAAACGCTCCCGTTCCGCCGGCGACGGCCCGTAATCCTTCGGGTCATTACGCGCTTCCCAATCCGGCCACTGGGCCCCAAGGACGGATTTTCTGGCATCTCTGTACATGCGCCCATAATTCCCGAGACACGCATCCAAAATTTTATCGGTGGTACGCAAGCCCTCGCCGAGGGCCTTTAATATCCGATGCACCTTCGTTGCCCGCATATGCACATTGTACCACACTCTACTCTCATAAAAATACGATCGTATTTTTATGAGAGTGTGGATAGGTTTGCACCGGATTTTTATGAAATATTTTTCAAGTGTGTAAAAAGAGCCCCCGAACGCGTAGCCGCGTTCGGGGTGCCATCGATGGTGCCACGCTTTTTAGACGGGCACGAGTTTCTGTGGGGGGAACTTGGCGTAGTGCTCCCCAAGGGCCTCACGAAGCATTGCTTCGACGCCCACGTCCTCTGTGCCCGGATCCGCCGCGATTTCTTCGGCGAACCAACGGAGCGTGAAGAGCGCGTGTTCGATTTCCGGACGCGCAAGTTCGCGCATCCACTCGTCCGGCATCATTTGGATCCATTCTACGACACGTCGCCAGACGTGGGAGACGCAGTATCCCCCGCTTTCGATGTCCGCCTCGCGCGTGGAACGCGCGGCGAATGCGCCTTTTTTTGGATAAAGCCCCGCGTAGCTGTAGGACATGGGCATCCCAAGGATTCCCGACATCGAGAAGCGGTCCCATCGGTCCAGGAACCGAAGGAGCTTCAGAAGAAGGGAATCGTCTGTTCCGTCGAGCTTGGAATGCTCGAGGACCGCGGTCATGATCTCTTTCCTCTCTTCCTCGGTGAAGTCCGTGTCTTCCAAAAGAGGGGTGCTTCCCTTCCGCACCAACTCGTCACGCTCCTCCATTGACAAAACAAAGAGCTCGAAAGCACTAGCGGTTCTGTCCAGGTTGTGGAGCAGGACTACGACCTCGAGTTCTTGCCCGAGTCGTCCTTGAACCATTTCTCGGACCTTGGGGGGGACGACCTCAGACGTTTGGAGTGTTGGGATGCGTCCCAACATTCGGCGGACATGGTCCGCCATATGACTCACGCTGACACCCTCCCCATCATACGAGTCGAGTAACTTCAACGCTTCTGGAAACAGTGCAACCAAGTTCATGGCTGCCTCCTTTCTTTCTTTTTTCTATATTACTTTTCATTTTTTGTCAATCTTTTGTTGGTTTCGTGACCCTGTTTTATCAAAGTAAGTTCCACGCCGAGCTCTTGGGCTTTTTGCAAAATCGCCTGCACGTCTTTTGGAAAACATGCTCCCCCGAATCCGCGATAGCCGTCGTCGTGCACGTCCCAGTGGCTATTTCCTATTCTTGGGTCTTGCACCAGGCAATTTTTCACGGCGTTATAATCCGCGTCTCCCAAGGCCTCGCAAAGGTCATAGATTTCATTTGCAAAGACCACTCGCGTTGCGAGATAAGAGCTTACCCAGTATTTCAAAACTTCTGCTTCGGTTGAAGTTATAATTTCCGAAAAATCAGCCCTAGGAAGAAGTTCCAAAATTTTCGGCGCAATTTCCTTTCCTTTTTCGCTCGCGTACCCCACAACTTGGATATTTGGATGAAGATAGTCCTCTTCGGATGTTTTTGCCCGAAGAAATTCCGGATTAAAAAGAATTATTTTTTTCGGATACGTTTCCTGGAATTTTTTCGTGGAGCCCGGGGTCACGGTGGACTTTATGACCACCACTTTCCCGTCTTTTATGTTTTGGAGCGACTCTCTGACCGCGGAATCGTCATATCCCCTCCCGTCCTCGTGGAAAGGAGTGGGGACCGCGACAAAAATAACGTCCGCTTTATTTATTTCTTCCACGGAGCCGATCTTTTTGAATTTGTCATAGACAAAGACCTTGTACCCCTCCCTCTCAAACCACTTTTTGATCGGCGAGCCGACATAGCCGAGGCCAACTACTCCTATTTTTGTTTTTTCTTTATTCATCTTGTTATTGCTCCTCTATTTTTTGTATCGTCTGAAGCAGCGTGATTACTCTTTTGTCTTCCGGCCACAACCTCAATATGCGTTCTCCGTATTCTTTTACTTTCTCCGCGTTTCCGCTTGCCCGATAGAGGTCGAGTATGCCGTAGAGTACGGGCGGGAGCTTGGGAGCCAAGGTGAGCACTTTCATATACCCCTCTTCCGCTTTTTTGAAATACTCTTCCTTCCCGCCATACTGAATCCACATAAAATGATACGTGCGCGCGGTGTTTAGGAGGTGAATAACATCGTCCTTGTCGGTATATTTTTCAATAAAGGCGAGAAGTTCGCGAATCACCTCTTCGGGCTGCTTACCGCTTGACGCCATATCCACAATGTCTCCGCTTATGAACTTTACTATTTCGTCGTCAGAGAGTGGCGCCTTGTAATGCAGCGCGGGCGTAAAGATTTTTTTGAACGACTCCACGGAGGTTACTTCTTTTCTTTTTCCAATCGCCGCGATGTATTTTTGCCCCTTTATAAGGGGCCTGTAGGAACCGAAATAAATTCCGGCCGTCGCTCCTCCAATGAGTAATATGATAATGCTATTTTTTATTATTTTTTTCATGGTTTCCATAAAACAAATACCACGCAAAAGCAAAAAACATAAAGAGATTCAAATAGGTGGGGAGGATGTCAAAGAGCGCTATCCCCTGAACAAGATATGCCGTTGGCACTGCGAGCACAAAGGCCGCGATGCCGGGCGAGAGACCCGCATTTTTCTCTATCTTTCCCCGGAGGATATTCCAGTAGATTACCGCGAAAATCGAAACGTACGCGAGAGTCCCCAAAATCCCCACGGAGGCGAGGTAGTCGAATATGACGTTGTGCGCCCGGTCAAACCACGCTCCGAACCCTTTATCCGGCTCAAAATAGCGGGGATTGAAATTTTTTTGAAATAGCACGCCGAAATTTTCCGGCCCCCAACCAAGAATCGGGCGTTCTTTGAAGCTCCACCAGGCGATCTGCCACATGATCGTGCGGTGCTGAAGCGTGGTCGTAGTAAACGATATATCGAAGATGCGGGAGCCGGGAATACGTTTTACGAACTCCGAATCGCGAAACGTGATGAGGGACCCCGCGGTTACGGCGAGTACCACCGCGATCGCGATTGCCCACTTTCTCCATGATTTTATCGCATACCCCAGATACGCGAGTCCCACAAATATACCCCCGATGAGTCCCAAAAAGGCTCCTCTTGTCCCTGCGAGGAGAAAGGCGGCTCCGTATACTCCGAAAAATATCCATATGAGGATTGAACCGGCGTGGAAGAAGAGGCGCTTGGAGTAACGGGTCGCGAGGATATACGCTCCGTAAAAGGCGGCGAAGATAAGGAGGGCCGCCACATAGGACGAGTTGCCGAGCGACCCCTGAAAGCGAAAGTTCGGCTCTCCAAATTTTTCTCCGATAAATCCATTGTACCCGAGGCCTGCCCCAACGCCGTAGAGCACCATGCAAAACGCGGCCCAGAGAGCGGCCCAGAAAAATTTTCTCCAGTCGCTTTCTTTTTGAAAGAGCGTGGCAAGGAGAAGGAAGAGTATGTAGAGGTTCAGCATCTGGAGCCCTCCTTCGCCGCGCTCAAAGTTAGACCAGAAGGAATATGACGGACGTATGCCGAGGAATCCCGCGAGAATGAAGATCCCGGCAAACGCGGTTACTGTGATTCCGAGAGGGGTCTTCAGTACCCGGATTATTTTTTTTCCGTACTCCTCCCATCCTCTCGTTTCAAAAAGAAGCCCGCAAAGAAAGGCAATGAGCGCCAAGGCGACTGAACTGCGAAACCAGATGTATTTCCCGACGATGAAGGGGAAAAGTGTGGACTTCGTTACTATGATGATCGCGAATGGAGTGAGGAAGAGGAAGAATTTTGAAATACTAAACCATGGGAGGGTTTTCATAGGATTTTACAATAGCACTGCGAGAGAAAATAGACAATTTTTTGCAATTTTTAATTACTAATTTCTAATTACTAATGAAATCCCAATGACAGAATGACCCAATGACCAATGCGTAAAATTTTAGGTATTTGGACATTGGTGCTTGGTGTTTGATTAGAAATTAGTAATTAGTAATTAGATATTCTTAATAACCTCCCACTTTCCTTTCTCCGCGAGGTCAATGTAGACCTTCAAGTCGTCGGCAATATCCGGAAATAATGGCACCATAAAACGCGCGATTGTTAAAAATTCTTCCTTTTGTTCCTTCTCCATATAATACGCGAGCGCGGTTCTGAAGTACGGGAGTTGAATTTCTCTCCCTATTCCGTGGAGCGTTGCCCGCGATACGATGTCCGCCACTTTCGCCTTGTCTTTCCATATCGCGTATATAAGGAGGTAATTATTTATTTCTTGACTCAACACTCCCAACTTTGGATCCATTTCTTCGTATTTTTGGAGCCCGCGCACCGCTTCTTCATGATACGGATCTCCTCCCATGGCAAGCACAAGACCAAGCTGGAAGTATGATTTGGGCCCGTTCGGATATAAGTCAATCGCTTGCTCCGCCGCCTCTTTCGCCTCTTCGTACTTTTCCTCGTTCGCGAGCGCGAGAGCAAGCTTGTGGTAAAATACCGGCTTCCTTGGAGCAAGTTTCACTCCCTCTCTTGCCCGCTCTTCCACTTCAGGAAGGAGCTCCGGCTTCAATTGCGATTGAAGCGTCAGTATCTGTATTTCCCGAATGAGCATCCGCGGATCCGCGGAGTCCTTCGCGCGCGCCTCTTGTACGCTCTTGAGTAGAAATGAAGATAGTTCCGTAAACCCCGGACTCACAAATATCTCCGGTTGAAAACTATACTCATGGTCCACTATCTGCGCACGGAGATCGTGCTGGGCAAAATTGTATGGATAAAATCCTTTTCCCAAGAGACGCAGAACTTCTTCCTGATGCGGTGTTTTTTTTGCGGCTTCCACGTACCGTATCTGCAGAAGTGGAGTCACGTTCCACGCGTAGATCGCGTATGCCGCGAGTGCCGACGCTCCAAAAGCGAGTCCTTGTTGTATATGTTTTATACGATTGTCATCCTTGGGCTTGACCCCAGGATCCACGGACAGGGTGGATTCCTGCTTCCGCAGGAATGACTCTGAATTCACAAGAAACCCCGCGAATATCATTAGATACAGATACGAGAGTGGCTGGTCGAATAAGAAGAGATTCTGAATTATATACGCCGCGAGCCCCCACACAAGGTACGGTTTTGCTTCCTTGAGCAGTCCCTCCTTTCTCTTCCGAAGAGCCCTGTAAGCGATTGCTCCCATCCACCCTCCATACGCTATAAGGCCAACGATTCCCTGCGTTACCGCAATATCTATCAGATTGTTGTGGGAACGGTCGAACCAGGTCTCGCCCCCTTTATCAAGCCGCGGATTAAAATATTTTATGAGCGCGGGAAGATAATTTTCCGGTCCCCACCCCAGAAGCGGACGCTCCTTCCATGCTTCGTAACTCATCTTCCATGTGATGAGACGGGTCTCCGCTGATGTTCCTTTAATGCCGTTTGAAAGAAGCGAGGATACGCGCTCTATGCTCGGAATTATTTTCCACGCGGGCGCTTCTTTGGTAAAGAAAAAGAGCATTCCTCCAAGAAGCAGGGTGGAGAGCGCTATTCCCGCTCCAACTGCTTTTCGTTTTTGCCCATTTTCTCTGACCCCGCCATTGCGGGGGAAGCTAGAAAATGGAGCACCCTGAGGAGTCCCGTCTTGGTGGGACGACGAAGGGTCTCCTTTTTCGCTTCTTATATTCGTCGCGAAGACATACACCAAAGCCACAACTCCGCCAACTCCCAAGCCCAGTATTGCCCCGCGCGTGCCTGTCATGAAGACAACCGCGATCGCGAACACTATGGCGCCGAGCGCGATATATTCCCAAATGCGACTCCCGGTTTTTCGCGCGTGGAGCCGCACCAAAGACGCGAGAATAATAAGGAAGATGAGATGCGTCGCGAAAAACGCCGGATTTCCTACGAGCGATATCGCCCTGTCGGAAGGCATAATGCGAAAAGGCGGAAAGTAGGTTATTCCGAAATATTGAAGAGCCCCATATCCCATGAGAACAAACCCCACGATGAGAGAAAGCCGGAACATTTTGAACCAGTCATCTTTCTTCCACACAAAGAGGGTGAGGAGAAAAAACGCAATATAGTGGAGCCACGTTACGAGCCCTTCTCCACGCTCCAGATTCCCCCAGACCGCGCGGTATGGAGAATCCGCGCCTATTGTACTTATGACAAGCGAAAGCGTGTAGGCCCCGAGGAAAAGCAGGATGGGATGACGCCACGGAAGCTCTACCTTTCCCCCCCGCAACATATGGATACAGAAAAAAATGACGGCGAGTTCAATCACAATCCTCATATAAAAGAGTTTCCACACAATTGTGCCAAACGGGAGGTTTAGCGTAATGAGAGGAGTGAGGGCGATTCCAAAAAGAAGATAGCGGGTTAGGCGTAACATGAATTTCTAATTACTAATTTCTAATTCCTAATCAAATCCCAATGACTAAATGACCCAATGACCAATACGGAACATTTTAGGCATTTGACATTGGTGCTTGGTGCTTGATTAGAAATTACCCGCCCGCCATGACTTCGTCTTGGCGAAGTCGGGCGGGGATATTAGAAATTAGTAATTTTTATACTTCCCATTATAAACGCCTATTTCCCGAAAAAACAACACAGCCCCGCGAAGAGCGGGGCTGTGTGGGACAATCTCATGTCCAAAGCTAAACAGAACTAGTTCGAAACTGTCATCTGATTTGACGGCAGAATCTCTACGTAGCGTCCGTTATTCCAGTCGCTCGTTGTCTGCGTATGAGACGTATTCGAGTTGTCTGACCAGATGAATGACGGCTGATGATCTACCGATGCCGCATCACCCGATCCGGTTTCTATACCAAGCCACCCCGAAGACGTTTGATTGTCCGTCTCCTGGAGGTGCAGTTGGAATTTGCCGTATGCCTGACCTGCTGTCGAATTCAGGTCTACAAAATTAAGCTCGACGTCATACTCTTCAGACAATCCAGCACCAACATCTCTCGCGCTACTCAGAACGAGCGATACGTATCCGGTTAGTCCGCCCGGGAGAGTGCTCTGCGTGCTCGAGGCAGTTCCTGTGGAGCTGTAGGCAGAGACGATGTTCAGGGCGGTTTTTCCAATCGGCGTAATCTTCACGTTACCGGTCGTCGATGGCGCCGCGTCAACCGCGGA
>JAUYPG010000091.1 GCA_030695805.1 Nanobdellota archaeon | reverse complement strand
CTTTCAAAACCGTCTATCTCCACGGCCTCGTCCGCGACAAAGACAGACAAAAAATGTCCAAATCCAAAGGGAATGTAATTGACCCTCTGGGAGTCGCGGCCGAATATGGCACAGACGCCGTCCGCGCGGCTCTCGTTGCGGGCAACACGCCGGGCACCGACACCGCGATCTCCGAAGACAAAATCCGCGGCTACCGCAATTTCGCGACCAAACTCTGGAACATTGCCAGATTCATTTCCCTTCATGCGCAGATGAACCCGGATACCAAACAGATAAACGCAAATGATCTGCGTCAATCTGCGCTTCATCTGCGTCTATCTGCGGTAAAGAAAAAAGTAACAAAACATCTCGAATCATACGAATTTCACCTCGCGCTTGAAACCATCTACCACTACACATGGCACGAATTCGCGGACAACATAATCGAAGACGCGAAAAAAGGAAAAACGAGCATGAAACTCCTCGAGATAATTCTTGAAGAATGCCTCGTCATGCTCCATCCATTCATGCCTTTTGTAACCGAAGAAATCTACCAACGCCTCCAGGAACTCCAAGGCGATCCGCCAGCTGGCGGAAAAAAAGAACTCCTCATGGTAAAAAAATGGTAGAATAGAAATAAAAATTACTAATTTCTAATTACTAATTACTAATTTCGACATTGATACTTTGGTCATTGATTAGAAATTAGTAATTAGTAATTTTTAAAATGTCTCTTCTCATCCTTCTCGCCATCGCCCTCGCAACCGTACTCCCGGCCCTCGTCTGGCTCCTTTTTTTCATGAGAGAGGATATCCACCCAGAACCGAAACGGCTCATATGCTACACCTTTGGCATCGGGGTCCTTGCCGCGCTTCCCACGCTCTTCGCGCAGATCGTTTTTAAGGATACGATCGGAGAAGGGGCAAATCTCATTTTTATCTTCTTGGGGCTCGCGGCAATCGAAGAGATATTCAAATTTCTCGCGGCATTCTACGCCATAGGCGGATCCAAGTATTTCGATGAGCCCATTGACGCCATGATCTACATGATCGCGGCCGCCTCCGGCTTCGCGACTATAGAAAATATCCTGATCGCGATCGGCTCCATTGAGTCCCTCACTCTCCCCTCGCTCTACGCGACGGGAAACGTCCTCCTTCTGCGCTTCATCGGCGCCACCCTTCTCCACGTTCTCGCCTCCGGCATCGTGGGATTCTACTGGGCCAAATCCATCGCGGCAGGCCACAGCCACCGCGGCCTTCTCGTATACGGAATTGTGATGGCAACGGCGGTGCACATGGTTTTCAACTACCTGATCGCCCGCTTCGGAGACCAAAACGTAACCTACGGGAGTTTAATCCTCATCGTCGCCGCCTTTTTTGTCTTTAACGACTTTGAAATCTTAAAACGCAAACCTCAGTTCGCCTCCGCCCCCACCAAGACCGCGTAACGAAATTGGATAGTGGCTAATTCTGCGCCACCCCCTTCATCGAAAGCCCGATGCGTCCATTCTCAATCTTTACCACCCTCACCCTCACCTTTTGTCCCATCTTCACCACGTCGGAAACATTTTTTACAAAACCTTCTTGACCAAGCTCGGAGATATGAACCATCCCGTCCTGCTTTCCTCCAAAAGATACGATCGCGCCGAACTCCATAATCCGAACTACCGTCCCGTCCAACGCCTCGCCGACGACAAAGTCGTGAAACAACCCCTGCACCATCGCGATCGCCTTGTCCGCCTGCTCCTTGTGCTCGCTTGCGATATAGACCGTCCCATCCTCGTCAATATCAATAGAAACCTCTCCGCCGACATCCGCGATAATCCCATTGATCGTCTTCCCGCCCGGGCCGATAAGCTCGCCGATACGCATTGGATCAATATGCAAAGTAAAAATCCTCGGCGCGTACTTTGAAAGCTCGCGCGGGCGCGGAAGAGTTTTTTTCATGAGCTCCAGAATCTCCAGCCGCGCCTTTCGGGCCTGTATCAAAACGTCTCGAAACATCCCTTGTGTAACTCCCAAAATTTTCACATCCATCTGGATCGCGGTAACTCCATCCTCGGTGCCCGCGACCTTAAAATCCATATCCCCGTGATGATCCTCCGGCCCCTGAATATCAGTCAATATCTTATATGACTTATTGGACTTATTAGTCCTATTAGTCTTATCGTCCGCTTCCGTCATAAGCCCCATCGCGATTCCCGCCACATGCTTTTTCAAAGGCACGCCCGCGTCTAAAAGCGAAAGCACGCTCGCGCACGTTGTAGCCATGGAAGACGACCCGTTTGAAGACAAGGTCTCGGCAACCACCCGGATCGCGTACGGAAATTCGTCCTTCGGGGGAATCATGGCGCGAATGGCCTTCCACGCGAGATACCCGTGCCCGATCTCGCGCCGTCCAGGTCCCCGGGAACGACCGGTCTCCCCAACTGAAAAGTCGGGAAAATTGTAATGCAGCATAAAACGCTTCTTCTCCTGCGTCTCCATGGTCTCTACAAGTTGCTCTCCTGAAGGGGGCCCGAGAGTCGTTACGGCAAGCACTTGTGTGTTCCCGCGGATAAAAAGTCCGGACCCATGAGTGCGGGAAAAAATCCCATGCTCCGCGTGAAGCGGACGAATCTCATCAAGCGCGCGCCCATCAACGCGCTCGCCATTCTTTAATGCAATCTCATGAACAAAGTCGTTTACCTCTTCTTCAAAGAGGCCCTCCGCTACTTTCAAAAAATCAGAGGCCTCTTTGCCCTGACCCGCCAACTGGCGGGGAAGGGCATCCTTTTCGAAATAATCCATAAACTCGTCTTTCAAATCATAAAGAGCGCCCTTGGGCAGTCCAACCGTAAGCTTGCCTTTCAAAAATTTGGAAACCAAGCCCCTCACGCGCGAGTCAGGGGAAGGAAGGATAAATTCCGTCTTCTTTTTCCCAATCTCGGCAATGATCTTTTTCTGAAATTCGATAAAAGCGCGAATCTGTTTCTGTCCCGCCTCGAAAAGCTCCTCTGCCTTTGCCTCCGAGATTTCATTTCCTTCCAACTCGATCATGTTCACGTGATTCTCGGTCCCCGCGAAAAACGCGAGATATTCCATTTGTGTTCGTGTTGTTCGCGCCTCATTCGCGCCTGCCCCGTGGACGCCCCGCGTCTCTACGGGGTCATTCGTGTTGGTCTCAATCTCCTTCAAAAACCGCGCGCCTCCCACAGGTCCGCCCCACGGGATATTCGAAATGCCGAGCGCGCATGAGACGGCGACGAGAGAAACGAGATCAGGATCGTGCTTTTCGTCATACGAAAGGATTGTGATAACAACCTGAACCTCGCGTCGAATGCGGTGATCAAACAAGGGCCTGATCGTCCGGTCAATGAGGCGCGCGGAAAGGACCGCCTCATCCGAAGGCCTCCCCTCCCTCCGAACGAATCGTGATCCCAAAATTCGCCCCGCGGCGTAAAACCGCTCTTCATAATCAACGGTCAAAGGAAAATACGGAAGGGACACCTCCTTCTTTCCCATGACGCAGGTCGCGAGCACCACGGTGTCGCCCCACGAGCCGATCACGGCGCCGCTCGCCTGTCCCGCGAGATCCGATATTTCGAGAGTAAATGGGGAGCCGCTCACTTCCGTCGTATATGTTTTTTTATGTAAATCCATACTATTAAGGTTCTATGGGACTTATTGGTCCTATAGGCCGTCCTATCTCCGCGGCGCTCTCCGCGGCATGCTCCGCGACTTCAAAAGGATCCTCGGGACCCCGTCCAAAGCCACGAATCGGTCTGCCGCTTCCCGAAGTCGGGACGAGGTGGTCTTCTCGAATCCCGCGACCTCAACCTGCCTGCCCATCCCCCATTTCAGATATTCGACAAGGGGGATGAAGTCCCCATCGCCCGTTACGAGAATAATCACGTCGAGAAAGTTCGCCATACGCATCGCGTCCACCGCCATCCCCACGTCCCAGTCCGCCTTTTTCGTGCCGTCCGCGTACACCTGCAGGTCCTTGCTCCGAAGCTCAAGGCCCGTTTTCCGAAGCGCCTCAAAAAAAGAATCCTCCCCCATAGCGGTCTCGCTCTTCGCGACGTAAGCCACGGCCCGCACAAGCGGACGGCCCGCGATAACGGCCTTCAAAAGAATATCAAAATGAACGCGGCAACCATAGAGATTCTTCACCGAGTGATAGATGTTTTGAACATCAATAAAAACACCCACTCGCTGGGCAGAATGAATAATGCCTTCGCTGGACTCGTTCATAATAATTTCGGTCTATTTTAACCCAAGCTTCTTCACAAGCTTTCCGTGCGCCTTTTCGTCCTCGCGCTTCAGATACTGCAAAAACCTCCGACGCTTTCCAACCATGAGAAGAAGGCCCCGGCGCGAATGGTGGTCCTTGGGGTTTTTCTTCAAATGAGAAGCGAGCTCCTGCATGCGCCGTGTTATAAGACCCACCTGGACCTCCGCAGATCCAGTATCCTTTTCATGGCGCTGAAGATCCTGCACCACATTCTGTTTTTTCCGCTTCGTTAGCATAGTATACTAAAGATACCGCGAAAACCAAAAAAAGTCAAAATGTGTAAATTTTTAGATTCTATCCGTCAGCTGACGGACTAGATTCTATATACTACTAATAAATGATTATACAGAGGACATCCGACCTCCCAAATATTAAGAAGTTAACCCATCGACACTGAATATCAAAAAGAAAGGAGGGGCAAGCGTCGCCCCTCCGCATGAGATCTATGGCCTTACTCGTCGCCGCCTACCCGGTTCGAGTGAAGGTAAAAACACTCGAATCAACAGAAACGGAACAAGTAAACACTTCCCCATCTAACGCCAGCACAGCAAGGGCCCTTTCGAGGTCGTCACCGCCCCACGTTGTGCCCCCGTCCAGAAAACACTGACAGGCGGGACAACCGCTCCGAAGAGAATTCGCAATCGCTGCGACCGTTGCCTCAAACCCGAAATTTGCAGCAGGGATTACCGGCACCGCTCCCAAGCAAGCGGTGACGGCATCAGTCCCCTGCAGCAACAGCGCGGTTACTTGACCTTGTCGCACGGTCGTTTCTCCTTTACAGATGGAACGAAATTCCCAAGCT
Source organism: Nanobdellota archaeon (assembly GCA_030695805.1). Taxonomy (GTDB): domain Bacteria; phylum Patescibacteriota; class Minisyncoccia; order UBA6257; family GWB1-50-10; genus JAUYPG01. The sequence continues at coordinate 6,455 of JAUYPG010000091.1, read as the reverse complement.
ATCCGACCATCCTAAACTGAACCAAATATACCACAAAACAAAAAATAAAGCAAGGGCTTAAAAACCGCATAGAATAAGGCTTTCCAATTTAACTTTCCACTTTCCCTATTATTTTCTACTTTCTATTTTCTACTTTCTTTCATATACTAACTCTATGATCATCCTTGTAATCCTCGACGGCTGGGGCATCGGGCGCGCCGACGACTCGAATCCGATCCGCGTCGCGAACCCGGAGTGGATGAATTATTTGAAAGCGAACTTTCCCTTCGGAGCATTAAAAGCGCATGGCCTCAGTGTAGGCGCGGAATGGGAAAAGCCGGGGTCAAGCGAACTTGGACATCTTACGATCGGCACGGGCCGCACCGTATCGAGTAATGAAAGGGACAAGCCGCCAATCCAGAATCCGTTGGGAAAAATGCTCGAGGATCATGGGAAAACCGTCCTGAAAATCGCCGAGTCCAGCAAAGAACGGAACATAACATACTATTTCAACGGGCTGGAAGAAAAACCATTCCGCGGAGAATTCCGCGTCATCCTGCCCGGCAAGCCGACTCCCCGCCCGGAAACGCATCCGGAAATGCAGGCAGAAGCGATAACGGATCGCGCGATCGCGGCAATAAACGAAAGGGGTTTCGATCTCATCATCATAAACTACGCGAACGCTGACGTGATAGCGGACACGGCAAATTTTGACGGAATAAAAAAAGCGATACGCGCCATAGACAAAGAACTAGGGCGCCTCTACGAAAACGCGATCCCCCGGGGCCATGCTATACTCATCGTTGGAAGCCACGGCAACGCGGAAATGATTCTCGATCCTCTAACCGGAAGTCCCAAAAAAGGGCACGACCGAAATCCGGTCCTCATCTCCCTGGTACGAACGGACCTCGCGCGCCCCAGAAACCCCGCCCCGTACGCGGAAACACCGACCCTGGGCCTCCTCTCTGACGTAGCCCCAACAATTCTTGAGCTCATGGGTCTCCCGATCCCCCCCGAAATGACCGGTGAGTCGCTGTTAGCACAGCTAACGTAACACCAATACACGAACACATGCGAACAACGCGAAAACATCACAGCAACAAAGTTCGTGTTGTTCGTGTTACATTCGTGTCATTCGTATTGGTACAATAAACATATGAAACTAGTATCTCACATAATTCTCCACCTCGCGGCAAACGCGCTCGCGATCCTCGCCGCGGATTATTTTATTAAGGGCTTCTCTTTTGCCGGAAACTTCAAGGACCTCATGATCGCGGCTCTTGCCCTCACCGCCATAAACACATTTCTACGCCCGATCGTGCGACTCGTCCTCTCCCCCTTCATCCTCCTTACCCTCGGCCTTCTCTCGATTGTGATAAATGCGGCGATTCTCCGTATTCTTGACATATTCCAAAATCCCCTTACAATAGAAGGATACAAAACGCTCCTCCTCTCGACGCTCATCATAAGCGCCGCGAATATGATGCTCATGGTAAGTGCGAAAATCTCCTACAAAAAAGAATAAATTCTGTTCGTATATATTCGTTTATTCGTATAAATTCGTTATTCGCTGATATGGTAACAGCCCTTCAAGTCATTGTTTCAATCATTCTCATCGTGCTCGTATTAATCCAGGAAAGATCAGGCGGACTCTCCGGCGCGTTCGGAGGAGGCGGAGCTCCATTTGAAACCCGCCGGGGACTCGAAAAAAGAATGTATCAGGCAACGATTGTAACTGCCGTCGCGTTTTTCGTACTCGCTGTAGTAAACCTCATTATCTAGCTCGCCGAATAACGAATTGATACGAATATACGAATCCAAATCAGTATATTCGTTTATTCGTAACTGATTCGTTATTCGGTGAGGTTCTCGTGATTAAACAAATCTGGATCGCGCTCACAAAAAAAGAACAAAGGGTCTTCCTCATAGCCACGGCCTTCTGTGTGGCGAGTAGCGTCGCGGCCGCCGCAATCGCGATGAATAAAAACAGCGTCTTTATTCCGGTCGCGGGCGGCATACTTCGGGAAGGAGAGGTTGGCCAACCCGTGGCCATAAATCCAGTAATTTCGGGAAATCCCGTGGACCTCGATATAAGCGCCCTCGTGTATGGAAAAGTGGGGGATATTCTCACAAGCCATGAAACCACGGGAGATAGCAAGGTTCATACAATAAAAATTCGGGAGGGCGTAACATGGTCAAACGACAGGCCCCTCACCTCGGATGATATTGTGTTCACGATACGCCGGATCCAGGACCCGGAGGCAAAGTCCCCTCTCTTCAAAAAATGGGCGGGGATTGTGGTGGAACGCGTAAGTGAACTTCAGGTACGCCTGACGCTCCAAAATCCGTACGCCTTCTTCCCGGAAATGATTCGAACGCTCCCTATTATCCCCGAACATGTATTCGGAAAAATTCCCTCGGCGAACCTCAAACTGTCGGACTACAATCTAGCCCCGGTAGGCAGCGGGCCGTACAAACTGAAAAATCTCGTAAAACGAAAAGACGGATTTATAAAAGAAATACGCCTGATTCGAAATGCCCTCTACCCCCTGGAACCCGCCTTTATAGATGAAATCATCTTCGTATTCTTTGAAAACGAGGAGAGCCGCGTCCAGGCCCTCAAAAAAAGACAGATTGACGCAATAGGGAGCGGGAATCCCCTGCTCGGCATCGAAAAAGAGGGCTCGAATATAAAAACGGACATCCTCCCCTTTTCCAGGGTATATGGGATATTTATGAATGAAAATATAAATCCGCTCCTAAAAAACAAAACCACAAGGCAGGCGCTTCGGGACGCCTTGGATAAAAAAGAAATGACGCGCGCGCTTTTCGGTGAAGAGATTGGGTCCCCGCTTGAAGGGCCGATGGTGGGCCTGCCCGAAAACGCGTTGCAGAATAAACTCTCGAAAGAAGAGATCGCGAGCCACTTAGCGCAAAGAAAAAAAGCCGAGGGAGAGCTTGTTTTGAATCTAATGGTCCCTGATGTCGAATTCCTGAAACGCACGGCGCGTATCGTAAAAGAGTCCTGGGAAAGCGCGGGAGTGGACTCGGTAAATCTCATTGTCCTCCCTTCTGAAGACATTCTGGAAAACGTCATAAAACCGGGAAATTATGAAATGCTCCTTTTCGGCACGATCGCGGAAACGCCGGAAGACATATTTCCATTCTGGCACTCTTCGGAACGGTATTATCCGGGATTAAATCTTTCACTCTACAAAAACACGAGGGCGGACGCGCTCATGGAGCGGATAAGAAAGACCGAAGACCCCGAAGAACGCGGGGCTCTCGGCGAAGAATTGGACGCCGTGATCCGAAACGACATTCCCGCGATCTTCCTCTACACCCTTCCTTACGTTCACGTCCACATCAAAAAACTGCGGGAAGTGGCGCCACAAAATCCCTACATCTCATCTCCGTCCGAACGATTTGAAAACGTCGCGAAGTGGTACGTCAAACAAGCCCGCGTGGTAAACCCCGCACCACTTTTGCCAAAGACATCGAAATAAAAATCAAGGAGGCGCATTGTCATTTATAAACTGATAATGTCGCTAGCAAAAGTGGTGCGGGGTAAAAGATAAAGAAGAGGCGACGAGTACGGCGCCATAAATTGCCGCGGTGGCGGAACTGGTAGACGCGCTAGTTTCAGGGACTAGTGGCCTCCGGGTCGTGGGAGTTCGAGTCTCCCCCGCGGCACAATAAAATTAAAAAATTAAAATAAAGGTCAAAAACTCTTAAACTACAAAACCTTTGAATCTTCATTATTATTTGTAGATTCGGATCATTTGTAGTTTCGGATCGGTATGTATGAAAACTATGGAAAGAAAAAAATCCGCGATGAGAAGGCCCGCGAAACGAAAAAACGTCGGCGTCTATCGCGGAGCACGCGAACCAAAAAGCGAAGAAAAGCGGGATGAAAATGCGCTCCGTTTCGCGGCCCTGGGAGGCCTCGAAGAAATAGGCCGAAACATGATGTTTCTGGAGTATAAAGACGAAATCATCATTATTGACCTCGGTCTCCAGTTTCCGGAAGAAGAGACGCCGGGCATTGACTACATCATCCCGGACATCTCCTACCTCGAAAAGAAAAAAGAAAGCATCAAAGGGATTGTGATAACCCACGCCCACCTGGACCATATCGGAGCCGCTCCCTATCTTATGGAACGCCTCGGAAATCCCTTGATCTACACGACCGAGCTCACGAAAGAAATCATGAAGAGACGGCATGATGAGTTTCTCCACGCCCCGCGCCTGAATTTCAAGATCGTGAAGTCGGGAGAAATCCTAACAATCGGAGAATACTTTTCCGCGGAGTTCTTCGACGTCCAGCACAACATCCCGGATACCGTCGGACTCGTCATTGGAACGCCGGTGGGAAACATCCTACACCCGGGAGAATACAAACTCGATCGGACGAAAAACGGCAAATCGAAAACCCTCGATACCTTCAAAGAAATCGGAAAGAAAAATATCCTCGCCATGCTCCAGGACTCGACCGGAGCGACCAAGCCCGGATACTCCATACCGGAGGAGACCGTCGTAGAAAACATCGAAACAATTTTCAAGGAGGCGCCTGGGCGAATCGTTGTGGGGACCTTTGCCTCGCTCCTTGACCGCCTCTACGAGATTATCAAAGTCGCGGAAAAAATGGGCAAGGTAGTAGCCACCTCCGGCTTCTCCATGAAAACGAATGTCCAGATCGCGCAAAATCTGGGGTACATGAAAATCGGAAAAGGCGTCATGATAAACCTCGAGGACATAGAAAAATACGACGACAAAAAAATCGTCATCCTCTGCACCGGAGCGCAGGGCGAGCCGGATGCCTCCCTCATGCGCATCGGAAATGGGGAGCACCGCCACGTCCGTACAAAACCGGGCGACACCTTCATCTTCTCCTCCTCAGTCATTCCCGGAAATGAACGAAGCGTCCAGACCCTGAAAGACAACCTGTCGCGCCAGGGCGCGATAATCCATACCTCGGAAACCATGGACATCCATTCTTCCGGACACGCGCCGCAAGAAGAAATAAAAGAAGTGGTGAAAATTATAAATCCAAAATTCTTCATTCCGATTCACGGCTACTACTTCATGCGGGCGACAAACATCGGCCTCGCGATCCAGTCCGGAGTGAAAAAAGAAAATGCCATCCTCGTGGATAATGGCGACATCATCGAATTTACCAAAACCGAAGCGAAAATTACGGGCGAGCGAGTGCCCGCGTCCTCCGTCTTCGTGGATGGCCTCGGCGTCGGGGATATCGGGGAGGTCGTGCTCCGCGACCGCCGGACCCTCGCGGAAGAAGGGATGATAGTGGTCATCGCCTCCATAAATAGAAAAACCGGAAAAGTAATCAAAAACCCGGACATCATCTCGCGCGGCTTTATCTACCTGAAAGAAAACAAGGAGCTCTTGGACGAGATCAGGCGGCGAGTCCGCATGATCATCGGCCGCGTCCCCCACTACCAGGACGTTGATGTTGACTACATAAAAAGCCTCATAAAAGACCAGGTCGCGGAGTTTCTGTATAATAAGACCAACCGCAGGCCGATGGTCCTGCCAGTAATCATTGAAATATAACAAACTATGACCATGACAATAACGATGACACAATTCATCGTTCCGTCTGTCATGGCCATAGTCATAATCATCGTATGAAACCAATCTTGGTTTCAGGTATCCAGCCCTCCGGCTCCCTCCATATCGGAAACTATCTCGGAGCCCTGAAAAATTTCGTTGACCTCCAGAACTCCGAAAAATACGAGTGCTTCTTTTTCATTGCCGACCTCCACGCCCTCACCGAATTCAAATCAAAAAAAGAATTGGAAGAAAATACGCGAGAACTAATGATCTCCTACCTCGCCGCCGGCCTTGATCCGAAAAAATCCACGCTCTTCCTCCAGTCCCAGGCCCCGGCGCACGCGAACCTCGCCTGGATATTGAATACTATAACTCCCATGGGCGAACTGGAACGGATGACCCAGTACAAAGACAAAACCTCGCGGGGAATTCCCACAACCGCGGGCCTCTTTGACTACCCCGTCCTTATGGCAGCGGACATCTTGATATACAAAACTGCGGTCGTTCCCGTAGGAGATGACCAGGATCAGCACGTTGAACTCACCCGAACTCTTGCCCGTTCGTTCAATAATAAATTCGGAAACACGTTTCCCGAACCGAAAGTCGTCCACACAAAAACGCCGCGTATTATGGACTTAAATATGCCGGGCGCAAAAATGTCCAAATCATCGCCCAAGGGATGCCTCTTTTTAAACGACTCGCCCGAGACAATAAGAGAAAAAATCCAACGCGCCACCACGGACTCTCATGTGTCCGTAGAATACTACGAAAACGACACACAAAGAATTGGGATGTCAAATTTAGTAAAAATATTCGCTGAGTTTATTGAAGCGTCACCCGAAAAAATCGTCAAAAAATACCAAGGCAAGGGCTACGCCGAATTCAAACGCGACCTCGCGGAA
>JAUYPG010000072.1 GCA_030695805.1 Nanobdellota archaeon | reverse complement strand
GATTCGCGATTTTTTGCGGAGATTCCTTCGGGTAAGTCGAGGGGGAAGAGGGAGGTTGCGGTTTTTGCGTTTCCGCGAGCGAAGAAGTCGCTTGGTCTTATTTTTCGAAAATTTGAAGGTAGAGATTTTTCTTCGATTCAGGCGCTGGACAGAGCGCTTATAGAATTTGATGGCACGGCAAACAAGTCGCGTCTTGGCGGGAACGTCATGCTCGGGGTTTCGATTGCGTTTACGCGGGTACTTGCCGCGGAACGCGGAAAAGAGGCGTGGCAAATTCTTCGGGAGGAGTTTTTCCCCAAGGAAACCCGAAATACTCTGCCGCTTATTTTTTCAAATCTCATAAATGGGGGCGCGCACGCGGAAAATAATCTGGATATCCAGGAGTATATGGTTGTTGCGCGTCCGGGTGTCTCGGTTTCAGGAAGCGTGAAGAAACTTATTGGTTTATATAGAGAGCTTGGCGCATTGCTCAGGAAAAAGACGGGACATGTTTCCTTGGGCGACGAGGGAGGGTATTCATTGAACTTTAGAAATAATTTTGAGCCAATCGCGATTTTGGAGAAGTTGATTTTGAAGCAAGGACTCACGCGTCAGTTTCGGCTCGCGCTTGATGTCGCGGCAAATTCGTTTTATGAAAAGAAGACATATCGTTTCGGCGGGCGGCGGATTTCCGGCGGGGAACTTCTTCGGGAATACGGGCGTTATGTTCAGCGTTCCAAACTTCTTTTTTCCATTGAGGATCCGTTTGCGGAGGAGGATTTGCCTGGCTTTGTTTTACTTCGAAGCGCTTTGCCAAATTGTTGGATTGTGGGGGACGACCTTACAGCGACGAATCCTCGGCTTGTGGAGAAGGCGGCTCACGGGGAGCTCGCGAATGCTGTGATTATCAAACCGAACCAGATTGGAACTGTGAGCGAGGCGTGCGAGGCGCTTTCGGTTGCTTCGCGCGAAGGCATGAAGACGATCGTTTCTCATCGCTCCGGAGAGACCGGGGACAATTTTATCATTCACCTTGCGCGGGCCGCGTCCGCGGACGGAGTGAAAATCGGGGCTCCAGCCCGGGAGCGGCTTTCGAAATTCAACGAACTCATCCGGCTTTACGGATAGAAGTTACTTCTCCTCCGGCGTTTCGAAAAGTATTTCCGGCTGGTTCAAGTTTTTTTCTAACATGGTTTCGTCATCGCGGAAGCCGCCTGCCTGGATGCTCCAAAGTTTTTGGTAAAGGCCGCCTTTTTTCAAGAGTTCGTCATGGGTTCCTTGGGCCACGATTTTTCCTTTGGCGACGACGACGATTCTGTCCATCTTCATGATCGTCGAAAGGCGGTGGGCTATAACGATCACGGTCTTGCCCTTCATGAGGGTTTGGAGCGCGTCCTGAATGAGCGATTCGGACTCGGAATCCAAGCTCGAGGTCGCCTCGTCAAGCACGAGAATAGGCGCGTCTTTCAGAATGGCGCGGGCAATGGCCACGCGCTGACGCTCTCCGCCCGAGAGCTTCACTCCGCGTTCGCCGACGCGGGTGTTGTATGTTTCCGGAAGTCCGGAGATAAACTCATGGCAGTGGGCTTTTTTCGCGGCTTCGATTACTTCTTTGTCCTTCGCGTCCCGCCTGCTGTAGCGGATGTTTTCCATGAGCGTCCGGTGGAAGAGGATGGGTTCCTGCGGCACGAAAGAGATTTTTCCCCGCAGGTCGTCCTGGGGAGTCCTTGCGACATCCTGGCCGTCAATCTCGATGGTTCCTTTCGATACATCGTAGAGGCGGAGGAGGAGCTTGGTGATGGTAGTTTTTCCGGCGCCCGATGGTCCCACAAGCGCGAGTTTTTCCCCGCCTTTTACGACGAGATTGAAGTTCGCGAGAATAGGTTTGTTATCTTGGAAAGAGAAGTAGATGTTTTTGAACGTGATTTCGCAGTTGGTTATGGTAAGGGGTCGGGCATTCGGCTGGTCTTTGATCTCATGCGGGGTTTTCAGAATTTCGATCATTTCCACCGCGTCCGCGGAGGCATCATAACATCTTCGTATTTCTCGGTTTATGTTGATGAGCTGACTGAAGAGTCCCAGGAGGTAGGTTTGGATAAGCGCAAAGTCGCCGATCGAAAGAAGTCCGCGATTCCAGTAGATGACCGCGCCGTAGAGAAGGCCGATGTTTATTCCCACCATCAGCGCTCCCTGAACCGACCAGATGAGTTCGTCCGCGTTCCATGAGCGCATGGTGGCTTTTCGCCAGAACTCCACGACGTTTTGGAGAATGCCGTGCTCGTGTTTCGTGCCGGAGAAAAGTGTAATGGTATTCTGGTTTCCGATCGCGTCCGAGAGGGAGCCAACCATTTTGCTGTCTGCCCTCGCGCGCGCCACGCGAAGCGGGTGGCGGAGGCGCGCGACAAGCGCCTGGAAGACCACGAAGGCAATGATCCATGCCCCGAGCGCGATGCCAAGCGTATGATTGCGGAGAAAAAGGACGGTTACGGCTCCGATCGCGAAGATTGTTGTCGGTACAAACTGGAGCATGACGCCATCCACCATGGTCTCAAAGGAGGAGGCGAATTTGCTTACCCTCCGGACTAGGGCGCCGCTAAAGCGCGAGATGAAGAAGTGGTAGGAGTGCCCTATGAGATAGTCGAAGGCCGAAGAGTAGAGGTTTGCCATGCCGCGCGATTCGAGGTTCATGATGCTATATACCTGTACGCGACGAGCAATCCATCCGCCGATTTTCGCTATCGCGATCATGCCGACGATAAGGATGAGGCCGTTTATGGCGTCTGTTCCGGGTTTTCCCGTCGCGAGCAAGTCGAAGAGGCGGCGCAGATAGAGGGGATAGATGAGCTCCGCGACCTGGATGCCAAGGCCTCCCAGAAACACGAGAAAAAAGAGCCGCGGATAACGGAATACCTCACGGCTGTAAACACGGAATATGTCTTTAGACGTTACGGATACTTGTGATTTCGGTTGCATGGTGTTTTATGCGTTCCATTTTTCCTTTTGTTTTTCTAAGTCGCTCGGAAGAAAGCTTTCTGTTGAGGCGTTTCCGACCTCTGGCCGCATGATGTAGAGCCGCCTTTTTTCATTGTCGTAATATATATCATCATGGCTTTCGCGCTCGCCGTGTCTCACAATTTTTGGGCCGGTCATGACAACGGGATTAAATCCAAGCTCGCTCTGCACCTCTTGTTCTAATAAGCGAATGGAGTCCAGGTAGTTTTTTTCATAAAATGGATCGTTCTTTGTATAGTTTCCGCCGATTATAACGGCATCAAGGGTTCCTTCGGCGCTTTGTTTCTTTAATTCTTCCAGTCGCGTT
>JAUYPG010000059.1 GCA_030695805.1 Nanobdellota archaeon | reverse complement strand
TTTTCGTAAGTACGTCCTTGCACTCCACACACCCCATATTCGCGGTTCGGCATCCCTCGCCACACTCAGCGATTTCGTCGCCAGACGATACGAAGCCGTGCAAGGCGTAAATCGCGCAGTGCTCGGGCGTGCCGGGGTCAGTGCGCAGTTTTCGGGCTGGGTCAGTTGGCGCCCGCCGAATCGTGTGTTGGATTTCAGCGGGGGAAACACTTAGTCCGATGGTCGTTCCTTCTGACTTGCTCATCTTTGGAAACGAACCATCGGGATTCATAAGGCCAAGCCCAGGGACCGTGAGGTTAATCCTTCCTTTGGGAATGGGGAAGAAGTCCCTCTTCACGCTTTGGTTGAATCGCCTCGCGAGCTCAGCCGCGAAGTCGAGGTGCGGGCGTTGGTCCGCGCCCACAGGAACGAGAGTTGATTTGGGAGCGAGAATGTCCGCGGCCATGAGAACGGGATAGAACAAGAACCCGGCGTTTGACGTGTGTTCTAACACGAATTCGGGTTCCGCGTCTTCCGGCGTTTTCTTGTTTGAATTCGGGATTGAGCGGACGGTTTGCTGATATCCGGGCATCCGCACTAGGTCGCCAACCGGAGAGATGCATCCAAGCATCCACGCGAGCTTTGGAATGCCCGGCACGTCGGATTGGGCGTAGATAATGGAATTGTGCTCCACATCCACTCCAGCCGCGAGGTAGTCAAGAACAATGTCAAGGAGATGTTCGCGAATCTGCCCGCGCTCCTCTTTGGTTGTGAGGGTGTGAAGATCAGCGATGAAGTACAGGCACTTTGTATCCGACTGATCTCCCAACTCAACAAACTGATGAACCGCGCCAAGGTAGCTCCCAAGGTGCAGGCGTCCAGTCGCGCGAATTCCGGACAGGACGGTCTCTTTCGGTGCTTGAATTTGACTCATTGTCAAAGCCCCCAGATTGGTGAGAGTAGAAAAACCCCTCACGCCCACAAAGGAGTTCTGCTCCAAGTTAATAAGAAATAAGAAAAAAGGTCAATGCCATGCCGCTATCACATGGAACCGCCTGAAAATATTGTGGCAAAATATGTACACTTATCATGCGGTCGCATCAAAAGTGTACATATAAAAATCAACACCACATTATTTCAAAAACCATAAATATATTATACATGAGATTACGAAAATTTTGTGCGCGCTCGAGGATTCTCCGCCAAAGGCGGATGCGCCTCTGGCGCAGAACCTCGGACCCCTTCGGTGCCCCGCACAAGGTGGGCGGTACAGGACTCGGACCTGTGACCCCTGCTGTGTCCCGCGCAAAGTGGGCGGCCGAGGATTCGAACCCCGGACCCCTTCGGTGTAAACGAAGTGCTCTAACCAGCTGAGCTAGCCGCCCACTTTAAGCGGGATTGCGATTTGTTGCTAAAAATTCTACGAAATTTTGAATTTTTAGACAAATCGGGAATAAACTTGTGCTCTACCAACTGAGCTAACCGCCCGCGAAAACTGTGCGAACAAAGTGAGCGAATAGTTTTCAGCGTCCCGAGGAGAGAAGCGACGAAGGACCCCCCAAGTACTCAAAAGTGTACAAAATGAAAGTCGGAAAGGCAATTAACCTATTCCCCAAACAACTCGTCGTGGCTTCCAAGATGAGCGAGCACTAAAACAAGTTTTTGATCAAAAACTTTGTACACAAGAAGTAAATCTGGTTGGATATGACATTCTCTATAACCCTTCAGGAGGCCCTGAAGCGCGTGGTCCCGATATGTTTCTGGAAGCGGACGTCCGGAAGCGATTGTGTTCACAGCGTACTCCAGCTTATCCTCACGAAATCCACCGCCGGACTTTCGGCATCTCTTCAAGGATTTTCTGATTCAAGACCCGAGAAGGAAGAGATTCAGGAAGAGAATCAACCGCCTTGCGAATAACCTCGGCAGTTTTTGTTGCTTCGCTTTTCCGAACACCTCTTGAAGGATGCGACCATCGGCAATAACGAGGAGTAATTATTTTCCTTCCTCAACAATACGGGGTGGCTTCAAGAAGGTCGTTTCAATTGCTACAATAAAGAAGTGAAAGCGACAGGTAAAAAATTAAAAGTCGGCATTATACGATTTCCCGCATCGAATTGCGATTTTGATACGCTAAACTTTTTTCAAAGATTCGGTCATCATGCCGAGTTTGTCTGGTACAAAGAAACAAAGCCGCTCCGGTACAATCTTATTGTACTGCCGGGCGGTTTTGCGTTTGGAGACCGGCTCTACGCGAAGGCAACCAGAACATACCAGATTGACCCCGGCGCGCTTGCCCTTCGCTCGCCTATTCTTCGCCCGATCCGGCGCGCGGCAAAAGAAGGCGTTCCAATCCTCGGCATATGCAACGGCTTCCAGATTCTGGTAAAAGCAGGACTGCTTCCGGGAAAACTTTTGCAAAACAAGGCAAAAAAGTTTTTTTGCGATAATGTGAAATGCAAACTCGTCGGCAATTCTTTTTTTGAAGACAAGACAATACTTGGAAAGACGCTTACAGTTCCAGTCGCGCACGGGTATGGCAGATACAGCGTTTCAAAGCGCGAAGAAAAAACGCTCGTCCAAAACAAACAGGTCTTTTTGAAGTACGCGGGACCGAATCCGAACGGCTCAACAGGGAATATCGCGGGCGTACACAATAAAGAAAAAACGATTTTTGGCATAATGCCTCATCCGGAACGGTCGCCGGACGCGCGATACTTTATGCGGGCAATAGAAAAATATGTTGAGGCAAACTGACATACCAAAAATTCTCGCCGAGGCGATGGCAAGCGAGCATACGAGCTATAAAAGCACGAAGAAATTCCTCTCAAAGCTTCATACGACCGGCAAATACGTCATACAGGGGCCGGGCGAAAACGCTGGAATTCTTGATCTAGGAAGGGGATGGGCGCTTGCAATGCGTATTGAAAGCCACAACCATCCCTCTTTCATAAGACCCTACCACGGAGCGGCAACCGGCGTCGGGGGAATTTTACGCGACATCTTTACCATGGGCGCCCGGCCAATCGGGCTTCTGGACATTCTTCGTTTTGGGACGGATAGGAATTCAAAGCGCCTCTTGCGTGAGGTCACGCGAGGAATCTCCGACTACGGCAATTGTGTCGGCGTTCCCATCGTGGGCGGAGACCTGTATTTCGATAAAACATTTAATCATAACTGTCTCGTGAACGTGGCGGCATTCGGGCTTGTGAAGAAAAACAGAATAATCTATGGAAATGCCATGACCTCGGGAAACGACCTTATCTATGTAGGCGCCCGTACAGGAAGAGATGGCGTAGGCGGCGCGCAAATGGCATCAGAAAATTTAGATATTCACAACGAGTCCGCCGTTCAGGAGGCCGACCCGTTCCTCGAAAAACTTCTTCTTGAAGCATGCCTAGAACTTGCGGATACGAACTGGGTGGAGGGAATGCAGGATATGGGCGCGGCAGGGCTTCTCTGTTCAACATCAGAAGTCGTTCTGCGCGGACGGAAAAAAACCGACAAAAATCTCGGCGCGAAAGTATATCTGAATCAGGTACCGACAAAGGCAAGCCGTATGTCTCCAGTCGAAATGCTGCTTTCCGAATCGCAAGAACGCATGCTTATTGTTGGGCATAGAAAATATCGGGAGCATATTCTCAAAGTATTCAGACGCTGGGATTTGGAGGCGTGCGTAATCGGCACAGTAACGAACGATGGGAAATACACGATCATATACGACGCCTCAAACAAAAAGAACATCATTCTGCCAATGGAATTTTCAGAAATTTTTCCCGATACGCGTGAAGAATGGGATTCGCGAACATGGAATCCCCAGAAGACAAAACATCAAAAAGCGGGGAGCGGGACGACAAAAGAAATCTGGCATCAGTACGACTGGATGGTGGGCACGCGGACGATAAAAGGCCCGGATAAGCCGGGGAGGTACGCGATCCTTGATCTCCCCGAGATTGGGAAAGAGCTCGTAATTTCGTGGAGTTCAGATGAAGGAATTTCAGATCGTAGCCCGGCGCGGGGAATTCAGCACGCGTTTGATGTCTGCAGAAAACGGTTGCGCGCGCTCTCCGCTGCCCCGCTCGGCATAACAAATTGTCTTAATTTTGGGCATCCGAAGGATTCGATGGGAGCGTTTATGGAAACAATTCGGGCACTCACGTCTATGTGCAAAGAGGTAAAAATTCCAATCGTAAGCGGCAACGTAAGTTTATACAACGCGCATCGCGCTCATTCTATAAAACCGACTCCCGTACTCGTGATGGTTGGAGTGAGACCAAAAACTCCTATTTCCTGACTCTATATTTTCCCTCCTCAACAATAATCAAGGAATGGCGGAAATGCATTCCCCGAACACTTTTTAAA
>JAUYPG010000058.1 GCA_030695805.1 Nanobdellota archaeon | reverse complement strand
GGCCTCTCGTTTCATCGCCATACTTCTTGTTGGAAACTGCTCCGTGTATAAAATCTTTTCCACTTTGTGTGATTGGGTATAGCGTCCGCCATTCTTGTTTTTGTGTTCTCCAAACCTTCGCTCTAAGTCGTTCGTGATACCCGTGTAAATACTCCCATCGTTACATTGGAGAAGATAAACATAGTACATGGAATAATTGTAGCCCCTCGTCGCTACGCTCCTCGGGACACTGAATTTTCTGGTCTCACTTCGTTCGAAGAAAATTCGTGCTGCCGGGCAGGGATTCGAACCCCGGTAACCACCTCCAAAGGGTGGCGTCCTACCACTAGACGACCCGGCAATAATGTATTTTTAACATAAATTTTTTTTATTTTCCATCTTTCGTCCTTTTTCCTGTTATCCTTTTTTGACAATTTTTTTAAAATGTATTATTTATAATATGGCTTTTCGTTATGCCAAATGTGTCGTAGCGTTTCACAAGAAGGGGTATATATGCCCTCGGCAAGGCCTCGGACAGTGCGGGTGCGGGTATGGGTAAGTTCTCGGTACCCATACAGCGCAATGGTCCTTCGAGATATCGCGTGTCGGGCGGGATTTGTTCTGCAGCAGGTCGAAGTGTGTGCTGGCCCTTCAGGTCAGTACTACGATGTCTTGGCGCGTGTCGTCCGCACGCGCTCACTCGGTTCGCGACTGCGCGTTGCCCTCAAGGGATACGAGGGCGAATGTCGAGAACGCGGCGACTTTCGCGGAATCGTTTCGTTTGGGACGCTTCTCATCGTTCGTGCGCGCGTCCGTTGCGCGTAACGCCCCGCGTCTTCAACGTCCTATGTGGCCCGATAACCCGCCTTTCCTTGGAGAGGCGGTTTCAATTTTTGAAATAACGGGACATTTGTGGTATATTTTTAATATGGTTTCTCAAAAAAATTTTTTCGCGCGTTCACATGCATTTGTTTCTCTTGCAGTTCTTGGAATCGTTCTCGGCTCTGCTTTCGCATACGTCAGAGATTCCGGAGAAAAGGGGGGAGTGCGGTATGTGTTCGCTGAAGTTACGCGCGGAACGCTTATTTCGTCCATCTCTTCGACCGGGCAGGTTCTCGCTCTTCAGCAGGTTGAGATAAAGCCCACGGTTTCGGGGAAGGTGCTTCTGACTGGCGCGAAGACGGGGGAATACATGAAGCAGGGGACGCTTATCGCCCGCCTCGATCCGGAGGAGGCCGAGAAGGCCGTGCGCGAGGCGGAGACAAATCTTGAGACATCCCGTTTATCTCTTCAAAAACTTCTCGCGTCACCAGATCAACTTTCTCTTTTGCAGGCGGAAAATTTATTGAGTCAGGTAAAAGAATCAAAGAAGAATGCGGAGGAGCAGATTGCAAAGTCCTACGAAGACGGCTTCAACGCCGTTTCGAACGCGTTTCTTGATTTGCCGGACGTTATGACCGGGCTTCAGGATATCCTTTTTTCAAGCAGCATTGCGGAAAGCGGGCTTTGGAACATTGATTTTTATTTTTCCTCCATTTCCGAGGATGATTCGCGGGCGCGCGTGTTTCGAGACGACGCGAGAAACACGTATGACGCGGCGCGCTTGGCCTACGACGAGACGTTTGCCAAGTATAAGGCCGCGTCGCGATACTCCTCGCCCGAAGAAATTGGACGGCTTATCGAGGATACGTATGAGATGACGCGGCTCGTGTCCGATGCCGTCAAAAGCGCCAATAATTTCATCCGTCTGTATCAGGACGAGGTGTTAGGGAAGGGCAGGAAGCCGCATTCGATTTCCGATATTCATCTTTCTTCGCTTTCCGGATTTACGGGTAAAACGAATTCGCATCTTTCAAGTTTGCTTTCGGCCGAGCGTTCCATTTCCGATAGCGAGGCCTCTCTTTTGAATGTGGAGCGCACTGTAGAGGAACGGATAATTTTTCTTCAAAATTTGAAAGATGGGCCGGACGCGCTTGATGTGCGCTCAAAAGAACTGGAAGTGAAACAGCGCGAGGATGCCCTTCGTGACGCGAAGCAGACAATTTTGGATTATGAGATTCGCGCGCCTTTCGACGGGGTGCTCGCGAAACTGAACGCGCAGGAGGGAGACGAGGTTTCCGCGGGAAGCATTCTTGCGACATTCGCCACGCGGCAGAAGATCGCGGAGATTTCTTTGAACGAGGTGGATATCGCGGGAGTGAGACAGGGGCAGAAAGCGACCCTAACTTTTGACGCTATTCCAGGCCTTACGATTACGGGGGAGGTCGCGGAGATTGATACCATCGGCATGACGTCCCAAGGAGTTGTTACCTACAATGTGAAGGTTGCCTTTGATACGGACGACGCGAGAGTGAAACCGTCCATGACAGCGAGTGCTTCCATTATTATTCAGGCGAAGACGGATGTGCTTCTTCTGCCGAATTCGGCGGTGAAGTCGCAATATTCAACATCTTATATCGAAATGCCGGTCGGGAAGGACTTGACGGACGCAATGAGCGCGAGTATCTCTGGCATCTTGCTTTCTTCTTCTCCAGAGCGGCAGGAGATTACAATCGGACTCTCGAATGACGAATTCACGGAAGTGACGGATGGGCTTAATGAGGGCGATCTTGTAGTGACGCGAACAATTCAGCCGAGTTCCGGGCAGACGCAAACCCAAGGACGGCAAAGCGGTCTTAGAATTCCGGGTCTTACCACCGGAGGGGGCGGCATGAGGGGTAGCGGCGGATTCGGCGGGTCGAGATAATTCACCCGCCGAAATTTTTGAAATGATTGAATGCAAAAACATCGCCAAAATTTACAAAAGCGGCGAGATAGAAACCCGCGCCCTCCACAATGTTTCATTTAAGATAAATGACGGAGAATTTGTGGCTGTCATGGGGCCATCCGGTTCCGGGAAGTCCACGCTTATGCATATTTTAGGGTGCCTTGATACGCCGACCAGCGGAGAATACTTCCTTGATCATAAAGACGTATCGCAACTCTCCGATGACGAGCTTGCGGATATTCGAATGCGAAAGATCGGTTTCGTGTTTCAGGCATATAATCTTTTGCCAAGAGCCACCGTACTTCGCAATGTCACCCTTCCTTTAGTTTACGCCGGCGTCTCCGGTGGGGAGCGAGAATGTCGAGCAAAAGAGGCCTTGCGCGGCGCGGCGTTTCCAGAGAATTTCTGGAATCATTACTCCAATCAGCTTTCCGGCGGAATGATGCAAAGGGTTGCTATTGCTCGCGCGTTCGTCAACAACCCGACGCTTATCCTCGCGGATGAGCCGACGGGAAATTTGGACACCAAGACCGGCGAAGTCGTCCTGGATACGTTCCAACAACTTCATGTGGAGCAGGGCCGCACCATTGTTTTAATCACCCATGAGCCGTATGTGGCCGAACACGCGGAGCGCATTATTCATATCCGCGACGGGAATATAGTGGAAGACGGCTCGGTGAAACATAGGCGCGTTGTTCATGCTGAATAATGCTTGGATATCCGATATCTATCGTGATATCGGATATCCTGATATTGCGTATGAAAATTTTGGATATATTACAAGAGACCTATATTGCTCTTTCCTCAAACAAGATCCGTTCCGGACTTACGATTTTAGGCATTGTCATCGGCATCGGCTCGGTAATCGCCATGGTGTCTATCGGGCAGGGCGCGAGCGGACAAATTCAGTCAAGTATTGAGGGGCTTGGTTCGAATCTTTTAACCGTTATGCCCGGCGTCATACAGCCCGGCAGGGGCATTGTTTCGGCCGGCCGCGGCTCGGGACAGACCCTCAAAAACGATGACGTCGAGGCATTGCGGCAGATTGCGGGCGTGGCCTATATCTCGCCGGAACTCCAGCGGCGTTTTCAGATCGTCTCTCTTGTCGGAAATAACACCAACTCAACCGTTATCGGCGCGACACCCGCATACGCAGAGGTCCGCAATGCCTCGGTTGCGGATGGGTCGTTTATCGCGGAATCCCACATCCGAAGCATGGGTCGGGTCGCGGTGCTGGGCCCCACCGTGGCGCAGGACCTTTTCGGGGACTCTAATCCTATCGGGGTAACTATCCGCATAAACAGAACGAATTTTAAAATCATCGGTGTGCTTCAATCTAAAGGAAGCTCCGGATTTTTTAATCCTGACGATACGGTGATCGTGCCGCTCTCGACCATGCAAAAAATACTTGCCGGGGACAGCTTTCTCTCAACCATTGCTATAAGCGTAGAAAGCAAAGAACGTATGCCGCAAGTTCAGGAAGAGGCAGCATTCACGCTCGCCGAAAAGCACCGCGTTGATCCGCAAAGCCCGGATTTCTCCATCGTTTCACAAGCAGACATTCTGGGAACGCTTACGCAGGTTACCGATACGTTTACGATATTCCTTGCCGCTGTGGCCAGCATCTCCCTTGTCGTCGGCGGCATCGGTATTATGAATATGATGCTTACCACCGTCACGGAAAGAACGCGGGAAATTGGGCTTCGCAAGGCCATCGGCGCGAAGAAAAAGGATATCGGCATGCAATTTTTAACAGAGGCGGTCCTCCTCACTTTTCTCGGCGGAATTCTCGGCGTTCTTCTCGGCTGGATTATTTCGATTGCCGTTTCCAGTTTCGCGGGAATCGCGACAGAAGTTTCCATTCAAGCGGTTCTCCTCGCGTTTGGCGTATCGGCGGCTATCGGGATTATTTTTGGCTACTACCCCGCGCGGAGAGCGGCGTCGTTAAATCCAATTGAAGCGTTACGATATGAATAAGCAAGGTCGGGTACGTTAAGAAAATAGTAAGTAGTCGGTAGCGCTTTCGCGAATCGGACAAAGAAGTATATACTATAAGATATGGAGAAGAAGAAGGTCGTGCTTTACGGGCTTTTGCACGCGGCATGCGCGGTCATGTACGTCGGGCTTGTGGCTCTCGTTGTTTCTCGCGGGAAAGAGCTTTTCGGAACGGTCGGGCAGACGCTCGGCACCATGGCGTTTCTCCTTCTTTTTGTCGTGTCCGCCGTTCTTATGGGGCTTACGATTTTTGGGAGGCCGATTTTGTGGTATCTGGGGAATAGAAAGCTCGAGGCCTTATCACTTATCTATTACACCCTGATCTTTCTTATTGTTATTACCGCTTTGGTATTTCTCGGGCTTGTGATTACGCGATAACCTGTTAAAGGAGACGATTCGCTTGCCGGATAATTCCCCGCGTGTTCCACGGGCGGAGAAAGGCGACTGATCCTATGAATATGGAGTCGCCTTTTCGTAAGAGAGGGGCGATTTTTTGTACGTCTTTGGGAGAGAGAATGCCTCCGCCGACATTGAGCGGCTTTTCTATTCCCGCGCTCCGCGCGTTTTTTATCCATTCGCAAAGCAGGGGAAAGAGGGGTTTGCCGGAGAGCCCTCCGCCGCCGAATTTTGGATCGCGTTTATAGAGTGGGGACTCTTCCTGTCCCGGAGTTTTTGATTTTGTCTTGAAAAGTTTCTGCCAATCAATACGATCCGGCATGTGCCCGAAGGGGATGGTGTTTGTGATACAGATTCCGGCACAAGCCGGATGATCGCTTATTTTTTTCGCGATTTCCACAGGAATCTCAAGATTGATTTTCGGGATGAGCGGGATTTTCAAAACGGATGTAATATCAAGTTCTTTTGTAACTTCTTCCGCAATTTCTTCGGGGCGAAGGCCCACATTTGGGCAGGAAAAATTGATCTGCAAAGCAACCTGCGCCTGAAAATGGGGAAGATGCTCCCGAAAAAGTGCGACAAATTGGTGAAGTTCTTCCGTCCGCTTCTCTGGAGCGTCCTCCACGGACATGAAAGAAATGACGAAGGGCTCTTTTCTTTTTTGCCACCTGCCCATTTCAAAGAGTGCCTTCGCGCCCGGGCCGGAAAGGCCCACGGAGTTTAGGGCGTAGCCCCGGAGCCAGTTCATCCAGATACATTTTGGATTCCACTCTTTGGGCATAAAATTTTTCCGGAGAGGCATATTGCCCGCGCGCGGGCGGAGAGTCGCGGTTTTCGCCACAAACGTACTGCCTCGAAAATCGAGGCCAAAGGGCTTCAAAAAAATATGAAAAGGATAGCCGTCGCCAAAAAAATTGGTAACCCCGCTCGCGTTCCAGACCTTGCCGAATTTTTCCAGATTATTACTCTTTTCCATGCGGCCTATTCAAACTTTCTATGATCGCGATTTCGAGCGGGATTTGGGGGAAGCTCGAGTATCTCATCTGGCCGTAGGCGCGGATGAGGTTTTTTAGCATCTCAAGGTCGGCGTCTTTCCAGAGTTTCGTTTGGCTCTCGATCACGCGGAGCTGGTCATTTGGAAGTTCGGCTTCCAAATTTGGTCTGATTCGCGCGCTTGCGGAAAGCACCGCGACTTTGCGGAGGTGAAGGATTAAATCTTTGGTGAGTTCGGGAAGATTATGGCCTTCATCCGTGATACTCCCCAGAGTTTGGAGTGCTGCCGCGAGATCATTTTGTAGTAGGGTTTCCGCGAGCCCGGAGATTTTTTTGAAACCGAGCTTGCCTAAAGTCGCTTCGACCGCTTCGGTTGTGATTTCTTCTTCACCGAAGCTTATCATTTGGTCAAGGAGGGACTCGGCATCGCGAAAACTGCCTTCTCCTGCCTCGGCGATGAGCTCCAAGGCCTCTTCGGAGATTTTTATTTTTTCTTGTTTCGCGATTGTTTTTAATTTGCCTGTGATCTGCATCAGGGAGACGTGCTTGAACTGGAAGCGCTGGGTACGGGAGGCGATGGTCGCGGGGATTTTTTCAATCTCGGTTGTCGCGAGGATGATTGTAACGTAGGCGGGCGGCTCTTCAAGCGTTTTCAAAAGCGCGTTTCCGGCGTCTTTGGTCAGCATGTGCGCTTCGTCTATGATGAAGATTTTTCGCGGAAGGACGGAGGGGGCGACGCGGACGTTTTCTTTCAGGGCACGCATCTCGTCTATACCGCGATTTGAGGCCGCGTCAATTTCTATAACGTCCAAGGCGCGGCCTTCGTCAATGCTCACGCAATGAAGGCAGGCATTGCACGGTTCGCCTGTTTTTTTGTGCGTTTCGTTTTCAAGCCGGGTTTTACAATTTGCTATTTTCGCGATAAGGCGCGCGGTTGTGGTCTTGCCCGTGCCTCGGGGGCCGGAAAGGAGATAGGCGTGCGCGAGCCGGTCTTGCCGCGCGGCTTCTTGAAGAATTTTCGCGATAATGTCTTGGCCGATTAGGTCTTCAAAACGGGAGGGACGATATTTGCGATAGAGGGCTAGCATGAGTTTATAGTATCATGGAAAATAGTAAGTAGTAAGTAGAAAATAGAAATGGGATGTTTGCGCGGTTTATAATAAAAGCGTGGAAATTAGAAAAAACACAACCAATCGGCTTGTACCAAAAAAACAAAGACCTACTTTCTGCCATAAGCAGATTTCGGTCTGTTGCGCGTCTTCGAGGCGCCAGCTATAAGAAGCACTGTCACCTATCCTTGGAGTTAGTATCTTGTTATCAAGTATACTAACAGTAACGCAAGAACGATAGTGGCGTATATTGCTACGCGATTCCAGTTCGTTTTCATGGCTCCTGCCTCCCTTCTAAGGCCTCACAACCTTTCCTTATTTTATCGCGTAAAATGTTAAAAAGCAAACAAATTTTCTCTGATAAATACGAATGGACAAATCACGCGCGTCTGAAGATGCGCCGATACGGCTTGTCGGAACAAAGAGTAAAGCGGGTAATTCGCGCGCCGTTTCGGTATGAAGAAGGTGTGCTGGAAAAAGCAATTGCGGTGATGCAACCCAATAAGATTATAAAAACGGAGAAAGGAAAGCCGGTGGAATGGAAAGAGGAAATTTGGGTGATGTATAAGCTCGTTCAAAAACGAGCAAATTCCAAATCCCATCCGCCAGCTGGCGGACCAAATTACAAACTGAAGAATTTTTCCTTGTCCGATAAAAAAATTAGAGTTATTACCGCATGGCGATATCCGGGAATTAGTCCGAAGCGGGATCCGATTCCGGTTGAGATAATACGCGAGGTGCAGAATTTGTTGTAGTAGTGTAAAAAGGCAGTTTGAACAACTAAGGAGTAAAAATGGAGAGGAGGAGGTGATACCCCCTCCTCGTGATCTAGTCCAGCTCTAGTCCGAAGTAGCGGGCAACAAGCGGAATGGCCAAGTAAGCGCCAATCCCTATGATGCTCAGTAGCAGTCCTGCTAGGAACCCGACTATGATTCTCATTGACTTCTCCTTCCTTTTTTATTATGCTCCTCAATCATATTTTTTTCAATAGGCCCGTTTTAGAAGTCGCGTCAGATTTACTGGGGAAGTTTTTGGTACGAAAATATCCATCGGGAGCCCTTCGACCCTTCGGCGCGGCTCAGGGCAAGCAAGCTCAGGGTAAAATTGCGGGGGTGATAACGGAAGTCGAAGCATACGACGGGCCGGATGATAAGGCGAGTCACGCGAGTCGGGGGATGACAGAACGGAATAAAATTATGTTTGGCCCGGCCGGTTATTTTTATGTTTATTTGGTTTATGGAACGCATTGGATGTTGAATATCGTGACAGGGGAGGAGGGGTATCCTGCGGCGGTTTTAATCCGCGGAGTTCAATATCTGGAAGTCGGACTTCCAGATATTGAGGGACCGGGGAGGGTGACGAAGTTTTTACATATAGACAAGAAATTGAATGGGAGGCCTGCTTGTAGAGAGAGCGGATTGTGGTTTGAAGACCA
>JAUYPG010000055.1 GCA_030695805.1 Nanobdellota archaeon | reverse complement strand
CATTTGAACCGGCACTATGTGTTAAACGCGATTCCGCGCGAAAAAGATGTTGATGTTTTGGGCGAGCGCGCGCTTGGAGCGTTTTACACCGGACGGAATCCTGTCGTGCCACCGCCCGTCGGCGCTGTCCAGACGATACTTGCAACTTTTCCTTCGACCCCGAGCTCAGGACCGAGGGGCAACTTTTCCGCCGAAGGCGGATCCGCCTCTGGCGGACAACTTTCAACTGCAAAGGTTGCGGTAGTGGGCTTGGGATTCTTAATCGGCAAACCAATCGCGGAGTGGCTAAAAAGCAAGACAAAGGAACTTTATCTTTTGGATGACAAAAGTGATCTTGGGATATTAAAAGAAGTTGATTTGATAATTTCCGGTACTGGGCACGCTGGGCTTCTGAAGCCCGAAACGCTGAAAGTGGGTGCTGGAGTAATTGACTTCGGGTACGCAGAGGGGCCGGATGGCGAACTTCTCGGCGACCTCGATGCGTCATTGTCATCAGTCATGAGTCATTTGTCTTTCTATACCCCGACACCGGGCGGGACCGGGCCCATCGTTGTCGCGCTTCTTTTTCGGAATTTTTACACCCTTACTCTTCCTCGGTAGCGCCTTCGCTTGCGGCGGCATGGAGTTCTACTCCGCTTTGGATTTTTGAGAGGATTCGTTTTTCTATCTCTCCCCGCAGTTTTTTGTCTTCTTTTAGTTTTTGACGCACCGCGTCGAATCCAGTGCCAAGTTTTTCTCCTTCCATTGAGTAGCTTGCTCCGGCTTTTTTCACGACTCCGTATTTTATTCCGGTGTTCAACACATCCGCCTCATACGAGATGCCTTCGCCATACATAATGTCGAACTCCGTTACCTTGAAGGGCGGGGCGACTTTGTTTTTTACCACCTTTGCTTTTGTGCGGTTGCCGACGATTTCTTCTCCTTTTTTAATCTGCGCGATGCGGCGGATGTCAATCCGAACGGACGCGTAGAATTTGAGCGCCATGCCGCCTGTAGTTGTCTCCGGGTTTCCCCACACCACGCCGATCTTCATGCGGGTTTGGTTGATGAAGATAATCAGCGTATTCGACTTATCCGCGATTGCCGTGATTTTGCGAAGCGCCTGGCTCATCATTCTTGCCTGAAGACCCATGTGAGTCGCCCCCATTTCACCCTCGATTTCCGCGCGCGGGGTCAGTGCCGCTACCGAATCAATCACTATCACGCTAATGATATTTGAGCGTACGAGCGTCTCTAAAATATTCAGCGCCTCCTCGCCGTCGTCCGGCTGGGAGATGATGAGGTCGTTTATCTTCACCCCGATGCGGGCCGCGTACTCCGGGTCAAGCGCGTGCTCCGCGTCAATGTAAGCGGCCTTGCCTCCGCTTTTTTGAGCGCCTGCCACGGCGTGCAAGGCGAGCGTAGTTTTGCCTGAGGCCTCGGGGCCATAAATCTCCACGATTCTTCCGCGCGGGAAACCGCCCACCCCAAGCGCGAGGTCAAGAGAAAAGGATCCGGTGGATACCACCTCCACTTTCACTTTTTTCCGGTCTCCCAAGAGCATGACCGCTCCCTCCCCGAATTTGGACTGGAGCGTTTCCATGAGCTCGTCCAGTTCTTTCCGCTCATCGCTTTTTTTTAGTTCTTTTTCTTTTGGCATACGTTTATTGTATCACCTCCGGCGTCTCCGGCACTACCTTCGGGACCGCTTGCCTGGGCGCATACGTTTCCTGCGGAATTCCATCTTCCGTTTTGTCTTTGACAATCTCTTCCTCGTAAAAAATCTGCTTCGGGAATTTGTGCTCCTTCCCCAGCGCTTTCTTCGCGACGAATATGAAGGTATTGAATCCGGGCTCCAAAATTACTTCCTTTTCAAACGCTCCTCCATCTTTCAGGACTATCTCTTCTTCTCCAAGGGTCAGTTTGAATTTCTGGTTTATCGCCCCCCGAATCATGAACGTCCGCTCTTTTGTCTCCGTGATTTCTTCTTCCAGATTTTCAAATTGAATGCCCGGATTGTCCGCGCGGAAAAATCTGGTCCCCGCGAACACCGCGAGCGCCAAAAGAACGATTCCCACAAATATTATTTTCAGCCCCCCCTTCTTCTCCGGCGGAGCGTTTTCCGGAAGTTTGTCGTATGCGCCCGACTGCCTGATCGCCTCACCCCCGGCCGCGTATTCTTTCCAGAGTTCTTCTCCGTCAAAATCCAAAATTTTTCCTATCTTCATAAGGTACCCCCGCAGATAGGGGGCGGCCGGAAGTTTTTTGCGGTTGTTTTCCACGATCGCCATAATGTGGCGTTCGGAAATTCCCGAGACCGCCTCAAGGCGCTCAAGGGTCATGCCTTTTTTTTTCATTGCCTCAATGATGGGTTTTGATGTGTTTTCCGCCATATAATTATATGAGTATTTCCCGAGGTTTTGCCCCGTCTCCCGGGCCCACGACTCCCCTCTCTTCCATCATGTCCATAAGGCGCGCGGCCCTAGCGTACCCGACTTTCAGGCGCCTCTGCAGAAGCGAGGTGGACGCCTTTCCGGCGGCACGCACCACTTCTACCGCCTCTTCGTAAAGATCGTCGTCTTCATCAGATGATCCCGCGTATTCTTCGAAGTTCACTCCGTTTCCGTTTCCGTTTCCGTTTCCGTTTCCTCCCTGAGCGGGCGGGCTTTTTTCTGCTAACTTTTCAAACTCTTCCGCGTGCTCTTCCGCCTCTTCTTTTTCTTCTTGCACTACTGCCTTGTTGTGCTTCCGAATGAAGTCCGCGACCTTCTTTATCTCACGTTCTTCGATGAAGCTTCCCTGAATGCGCTTCGGCTTTGAAAAATCCGAGGAAAGAAAGAGCAGGTCTCCCCGTCCCAAAAGTTTTTCCGCGCCTCCCGAGTCGAGAATGGTTCTTGAATCAATCTGGCTCGCGACTTGGAGCGCGATGCGCGCCGGGATATTTGCCTTGATGAGTCCTGTAATTACTTCCACCGAGGGGCGTTGGGTTGTGAGGATAAGATGGATTCCCGTCGCGCGCGCCATCTGCGCGAGCCGTATAATAGTACCCTCCACTTCGCGTCCATACGTGGACATGAGGTCCGCGAGCTCATCTATGATGATGAGGATATATGGCAGACGCTCTTCTTCGTGTTTGGAGTTGTAACTTTTAATATCGCGCGAGCCGCCTTCCATAAGCACCTGGTAACGCCGCTCCATTTCCTGGGTGGCCCAGCGAAGCGCGCCTATGGCTTTTTTATTCTCGGTTATGACCGGGGCAAGAAGATGCGGGATGTCGTTGTAAGCCGTAAGTTCCACCCGCTTTGGATCAGCCATAATGAAGCGCAGTGTTGCCGGAGAATTTTTGTAGAGAAGGGAAACGATAAGGTCGTGGAGAATAATGGACTTGCCGCTTCCCGTTGCTCCCGCGATCAGTAAATGCGGCATCTTCGCGATGTCGGCAAAGATGGGGTCGCCGTTCACGTCGCGGCCTATCACGAAAGTAAGCGGGCTTGATTTCTGAAATTCAGGATAGAGGAGGAGCGAGCCCAGACGGACGATCGCGGCGACCTTATTCGGCACCTCGATCCCCACGAGCGACTTCCCCGGGATTGGGGCTTCGATGCGGATAGGGTGGGCCGCAAGCGCGAGCGCGAGGTCTTGATGGAGCGCGATAATGCGCGCGAGCTTTATTCCTTCTGCCGGTTTTAACGTATAGCGCGTAACCGAGGGTCCCACACTTATCTCGCCCATCTCAACTGTGATACCGAAGCTTTCGAATGTGCGCTTGATGATATTCGCGTTCGCGCGAAGATCTCCGATGGTCGGCTTTTCCGTCGAGGTTCCAAGGAGCGAGATCGGAGGAAACACGTAGTTCAGAATCTCCACCCGCTTCATCTCCCCGATCCCCGCTGCCGCATGGCCCTCTCTTATCGTCGGCTCCTTTTCTTCTTTTTCCTCTTCCTCCTTTTCTTCTTTTTTCTTTTGCTCAGCCCTCGGCGGTTCCGGCGGAAGGATTATTTTTATTTCTTCCTCTCCATCTTTTTTCTTCGCGCCATTTTTTTGCTTTAGCCCGAGCGCCGTCCAACATTTTGATAACTGAAGCGGACGGTTCAACATTACGAGAAAAGACGCGGCGACTATGCCCCCCATGATGACAAGCGAGGCGATCTTGCCGAAGGGCTTTTCAAGGGTTCCCACAAGCACGCCTGTCAGGCCCCCTTTCCCCGGAGCCACGATGTCCAAAAATCCTAGGCATCCGATGATGAAAATAATTCCCCCGACTGCCGTAACCCCGAAGAGTGGGCGCTCTCCGGACGCGACGAGAGCGAACACATAAAAAAGAGAGACAAGCGGCAATAAATAGTAGCCGATACCGAAGAGTTTGTGGAGCCCGGCAAACATCATGTCTCCCACGGGCCCGGCTTTCCCCGCCGCGGCGAGGAGAAGGATGGCCGCGATCGCGACGAGCGCGATTACCCAGATGCTTCTTTTTATTTCCGGATGGATGTTTTCGATCCGCCGGCTGGCGGATTCTTTTTCTCCTCTCCCGTTTCCCGATTTTTTCTCGTATTTTTCGTTTTTGCCTTTCACCATATGTATACCGATTTTAAGTGTCATCCTCGGGCTTGACTCGAGGATCCAGTCTGGATTGCCCGGTCAAGCCGGGCAATGACAGGAAAAGAAAGAGTTTCGTAATTCAAAGTAATCTACTTCAACCTTTATTGAAGCGCAAAGCACCTCGAAATGCAATCGGATCTATGGCTCATTCTCTTCGCGCTTTCAGCTTTTCGCCACGCTTTCAATAAAGCTCAACATCTCTTTTTTCTTCTCCTCGAGAATTTGTGTGGTGTCTGCCTCAATATTTACCCGAAGCACGGGCTCGGTGTTTGATCCGCGAACCACGAACCACCAGTCCGGATACCAGACGGTAATGCCGTCTAATTCATCCATGGCTCCATCGTTGTATTTCTCTTTTATCGCTTGCAGGGCTTCTGGGATATTATGGATCGTGAGATTTATCTGCGCGCGCGCATACACCTCGAATTCCGCGACTACTTCGGAAAATGGCTTGTCGGTTTTTGATGCGAGTTCCAGTATGAGGAGGAACGCGATGAGGCCGGAGTCCGCATAAAAATTTTCTTTAAAGCAATAGTGCGCGGAATACTCTCCGCCCATCACCCCTCCATCGCGCCTCATGCCCTCGGAAACATTCACGTAACCAACGGGCGTGCGGATGGGTCTGCCTCCCCATTCTTTTATTTTTTCCGACACAACTCTGCCGCACTCGACGCTATAGGCAATGCCCGCGCCAGGAATTTTTTCAAGCATCATGCGCGCGAGTAAGCAGATCGTGGGGTCAGAGCCGAGGAACCTTCCCTTCTCATCCACAAAAAATATCCGATCCGCGTCTCCATCGAAGATCACTCCCATGTCCGCTTTTTCCCGCACCACTCTTTCTGTAAGGCCCTTTTGGGATTCGGGCTCCAGAGGATTTGAGGGATGAGCCGGGAAGTTTCCGTCCGGCTCGAAATTCATTTCTATAATGTTCAGTGGAAGTTGTTTTGAAAGAATAGGAAATATCTGTCCTGCCATACCATTCCCCGCGTCAACCACCACCTTGAATGGCTTTAGCGCGTTTTTATCTATAAACGAAAGCGCGTGTTCTACGTATTCTTTCCGTACGTCTTTTTGTACTACGTTTCCTTTGGTCTCTCCGCCTCCGCCGGAGTTCGGGGATGACGGATCCGGTGTCCCGGGGTTTTGATTTATATATTCTAAAATTTCTTTTCCGCGCACCATGTGCACGCCCTTCCGCACAACTTTCAGCCCCGCGTACTCTTTCGGATTGTGCGAGGCCGTAACCATGACTCCTCCGTCGTAGCCGTACTTCCCTGCCGCGAAATACATGACCTCAATCGGCACAAGGCCGAGATCATGGACTTCGACTCCTTGCGACGTGAGTCCGCGTAAAAGTTCCTTGTGAAGTTCGGGGCTTCCCAGACGCGCGTCGCGACCCACGACTATGAGTTTTGCGTCAAACATTTTTGCGAGCGCTTTGCCGACAATGTAGGCAACTTCTCCGGTAATTTCCGTTTGGTATATTCCCCGAATGTCGTATGACTTAAAAATTTTTGGATTTAGCATGGACTACGAATATACGAATGTATGAATAATATCACTTCTTATTTTCTCTGACTATCTTGACTTTTTTATCTATTTATGCTATATAATATTTGGTTCTCAAACGAGCGGATTTACATTCGCTCTCACAACTTTCTCGCTAGGAGCTTGCGATGCGACGTTTTTCTTGGCTCATGCTCGCGTGCCTACTTGTCTTCGCTTCCGTGTCGTCCGCCCAGGAACTGCGCGTGACTCGGGCGCCGGACGACGCCGAGTCCGTGGCTGGGATCGCGATTGCCGGAACCGAGGTGGTTCTCGGCAAGTTCGGACTGACCGCAATCGGTAGCGATCTCACGGCAGACATTCTTCA
Organism: Nanobdellota archaeon; assembly: GCA_030695805.1. Classification (GTDB taxonomy): domain Bacteria; phylum Patescibacteriota; class Minisyncoccia; order UBA6257; family GWB1-50-10; genus JAUYPG01. The sequence continues at coordinate 1,051 of JAUYPG010000055.1, read as the reverse complement.
TTTCGCGGTGGGTGATTTGGCACAGCTGAGTCTCTCGCCGAACGCGGTGGACGAGGTGCGCACGCTCCGACTTTACGTCGGTGGTGTCTTGTTTGCGGAAGTTGCGCCGCACACCGCAACGGGATACGCGCCGTTCGTCACGGAGTTGATCCTTCCGGAAAACTACGTTCAACACATCACCGTTACCGGATTGTTCAACACAGTCCCTGACGGTGCTGATTCCGGAGCGTCGGTGTTCCTTTATTTCTTCGAGGCTCACGCTTTGGGGAAGGCGACGCAGTTCACGACGCAGGTCGGGCTCATCGGCAACCGCAAGGTTGTCTATAAGACGAAACCGATCATCACCTTGCCGCGCCAGCTTGGAATTAAGCTCGGTGCCGGAGAGAATCCCGTCATCCGCTTCACGATTGGCGCGGATCCCGCCGGGCCTCTTGCTTGGCGAGGAATCACCTTTCAGGTTTCTCCGGTTGGGGCAGATGTCGTAGCCGCCGTTGACACGGTCGCTGGCACCACTGGTAACGTGGCGATCCGGAAGGTTGAAACGGCGACAAACTTAAACATCGCCCTTGCGTCGTCTGGGCAAACGCCATTCGTAGACGGCTTTCCAAACCAGGGAATCCCATCCGGTCAAAGCGGATACATTTCCGTGGTTCTCAGTAATGCAGAGCGGATTCCGGCAGGAGCGAATTTCACATATGAATTCTCGCTCACCTTCCGGAATGTGTCTCCTGTTGCTGGTGCCGCTTATGTTTCGGTGCGGGCGTTTATCAACGAGACGGTGTCCGCAGGGCCTGGTAACAACCTACAAGACCTCGTTGTTCGCCGCGACAACTCTTTCGTCTGGTCGGATCATTCTTCCGTCGCTCACTCGGATTCATCTCCCGATTGGGCAAACGGTTGGGGCGTCCCTGGCCTTCCGTCGGAGTCCGTCGTTACGGACAACGGCAGTGGCATCTTCCAACTTCCTCCGCCTCCTCCGCCTCCGACGGTTCGAGAAGAACGATTCATCTTTCCAAAAGACAGGTGGGTCTTCTTCGCTCCCGTCGGGGTG
>JAUYPG010000046.1 GCA_030695805.1 Nanobdellota archaeon | reverse complement strand
GATTTGTGATTTGTGATTTTCTCTTCTTGATACGCGTCGCAAAGTGCGAAAAGCGCAACCCTCCCAACCCCGGCTGACGTTTCAATAATATACGGCAAATATCTCTCCTTCGTCTCCTCGTCATAATAGGTCATGTCCTTCTTGGAGTATTCCTGGTGGCGCCGAACATCCCAATCCCCGCGATGATGAACTCCCTCCATCTCCTTCCACTCATCATCCAAATTGTATTCAATATCAAACGCCGCCTGCGCGTAGTGCGCTCGGCTCTCAGGCGCGTGCTCCTTAAACCTCAAATTCTTTTTTGAGAAACCAAAATCCAGATACCATTGCAAACGCCGCTCCTTCCATTCCTCAAAAACTTTTTGCGATTCTTTTTTGTCCGGTTTCACGTAATATTGCAATTCCATCTGCTCAAACTCCCGACATCGGAAAATAAACCCGCCGGGCGTAATCTCATTCCGAAACGCCTTCCCAATCTGCGCGACGCCAAACGGAATCTTCACCCGCGTAGAATCAAGTATCTGCTTAAAATTCACATGTACTCCCTGCGTAATCTCCCCTCGCAGATACGCCTTTTCTTTCTGCACCTCCACGCTCCCGAGAAACGTCTCCACAAGTAAATTAAACTGCCTCGGCTCGGTCAATTCCCCCCCACATTCAGGACATTTAATTTTTTCTTTTTTATTGGAAATTGGAAATTGAAAATTGGAAATTCCAAGGTGGTCTTCCCGAAATCGTCTCTTGCACTTCTTGCAATCCACAAGCGGGTCGGTAAACGCCTCCGTATGTCCCGATGCCTCCCACACGCGCGGATTCATTATTATAGAAGCGTCTATCCCAACCACATCATCGCGGCTCTGCACCATCGTCCGCCAAAACTCATTTTTTATATTCCGCGTAAGTTCAACTCCCAAAGGACCAAAATCCCACATTCCGGCAATGCCCCCATATATTTCAGACGAGGGATACACAAACCCCCGCCTCTTCGCTAAATTAGAAATTTTTTCGAGTAGTGTCATGGTCGTTCCGGATGTCGGACATCCTTAGGATGTCCGACTTCACAAAATTAAAGTAAGTACGCTATTCACCTTATCACTTCTAACATAAATTAAAAAGACAAAGCCCCCCTCACGCGGATGTGAAAGGGGGCGAATAAAACGGACGCCTTTGGCAAGAACCCAAAACGAGCTACTTGCTGGAGGCGACGCGAACGTCGGAGTACAGGCCGTCGCCAGTCCAGCGCCAACTCAGGCCCCAGTGCTTACCATCTTGACCGAGGCAGGCGAGGAACCGGCTACCACCCACGCCCAGCACAACAATTCCCGGGAAGTCAACATAAACCTTCCCGAGAAGTGCCATGAACTCGGGGAACTCGTCCTGATGCTCCACGAGCCAAGCCGCGTGCTGGTGGCCAAGGCACGAAGCGAGGTGCGGCTTACACCGCTGCTCGTACTTCTCGTGGCTGATGCGTTCCTCGCCGGAACGAAGGAACGTCCCCAGCCGAAGCGTGACCACCTCGGTCGGGGACACGTCGTACTCAATGGAACGGATCCATGGGCACAACGCCCGCAATTCCTTGAGCGTCGGCCGCGCCAGCGCGGGGATTTCAATCGAGAGCTCCTCAATCTCCCGCCACTCACTCTCCCACGGGTTCTCCTTACGGAGAAACCGCTTGAACGCCGAGAACCACTCCTCGCCCTCCTCACCGCCCAGCTTCTCAAAGAAATCTTTGAACGGTCCGGAGGTCGCCTCCAGAGCATTGCCGAGCATGTTCTCTGACATGGTCAGCTCCTTGTCGTAAACGCCAGCGGACTGCTCTGAAATTAGGCAGTCATAGCCGAAAAGTTTGAAATGGTTCGACTTCGCTCACCAAATAACACCTTCTCGCCTTTCGGCTACGACCGCCAACATGTATTGAACCAAAAACACGTTACCACAAAAATCAAAAAAAGCGCAAATTTCACGCTTCGTGTCCGCGCAAGTCAGCGCCTGCCCCGAGCAAAGCCGAGGGGTTCAGTCCGCGTTAATCCGCGCTTTGAACTATCCCTCCTCCTGCCCCTGCGCCGGGGTCATCCACCAAATTCGTGGTAAGAGAAACATCGCTTGCCTGCAACGTCGCTCCGGTAAAATCATCAATCGCCGTAAGCCGGGTCTCGTTCAAAAGCGTCATCACCTTCCCCACACTCGAAGAGTCGGGGGTGAGGCGAACCTGAAAAATCGCCTCTGCCGGAGCGCTCAATACTCCCTTAGTTGCGGACACCTCCAAAATATCCCACGAAATCTCGCGCGTAAGCTCGTCATAAAGCGGCAAAGTATCCGCCGTGCTCTGTACCTTCCCAGTCCATTCAACGCCGTATGGAAGTGTCGCCCTCGCCTTCACGTCCCGCACGTTTGTGGACTCATTGCGAAGGACCCAATGAATCGTGTACTCGGTTGGGCTCCCCGCGCGCGGAGGCAGGGATCCGGAATTCACGATCCCCGAGTCCGCGTCGCGATAAAACGCCTTTGCGTCGAAAAGAACGCGTCCCTGCACCTTGATTGACGATTCTAAAAGCGCGCGTGTCTTATCGCCAATCACGTAATACGGCGTTGTGGGAGAACTCGCCTCAATCGTTGCCTGCAGTCGAAAATTTGTATCGCCGACGCGCGAGATGGGAAACTGATCTTTCAATTTCACCTGAAATTCCACCCTCCCCCGCGCCCCCGCCGAAAGCTCGCGAAACTCGGAAACAACCGATTTGTCCCATACGAATCGGCCCCTCGAATCAAGGGTGGCTCCTGATCGCGCAGAAGTTAAATCAAACATCTCTCCCAAAAATGCGCCTCGAATAACAAAGTCCGAAAGAGAAACTCCGCTCAAATTGTTGTAATAAATCTCATACCGGAGCGTATCCCCGGCCCGCGCCGTGTACGCGTCGCTTCCATTTATAAGAACCTGCAATCCGATAGGAGAGGGAGCGATGGAGAGCCCGAGCTTCTCTTCCCCGACGAGATAATCCTTGCCCTGAAACGAACTATAAAATTTCACCGGAAAAGGAAACTCGGCGTTATCCGCTCCCTCAAGGATTCCCTGAATGGAAATCTTCCCGTCCGATCCCCCGCGAAGCGCCCCGAGCTTCCAGTAATTATCGAGAGAGTCGGGAGGGAGATTGGAAGAAACGTATCGGAAGGTCTCGGGATACTGAACGCCGATCCGCAGATCGTCAATGTCCTCATTCGAGGCGTTGGAATACAGGATAGCGAAACGGAAGGTAGAGCCGGAAAGCACCTGCCCCTCGTCTTTTCGAAGCTCCGCCCGAAGCGCGGACTCGCCTGCCCGCACCTCACGCGTCTCTTCGACCTCGAAGCCCGACGCCCCTCCGAGGGAGTAGGAAACGCGTACCGTAATTTTCTTGAGGACGCTCTCCTCTTCCGTGGAAGAGCTCTTCCCAGGGACTCCCGCGACATGAGAAAGTGCGAGAAGACGATAACTCTTCTTCTCTATGCTTCCGGGGCGAAGGTCGCCGAGAGAGTCCGTCAAAATCCCCTTCTCCGTCCGATTGTCGAGAATAAGGATGTCGCGCGGCACAAGAAGGGTGAGGTTCGCGTCTTTGATATCCATTTCCGCGTTATTCTCTATCGCGAGTTGAAATTCAAAAGGAGCCCCGCGCAAAACCTCTTTCGGCAAATCGAGGGAAAGAGCCACGTCTCCCGAAAACCTGCCGGAAAAGAAAAAAAAATACGCGCTCGCGCCGAAAACAAGGATCGCGGAAACGCCGAAAAACAAAGTAAAAAAACGAAAGGTTTTCATAAGAGACAGAAATCCTCGGCCCTCCGAAGGGGGGGCGGTCTCCAGATCATCATACTCCGCCACGCGAGACGCGCGAGGCGCATCAACTTTCGGCTCTGGCTCCGCGAGCGAGGCCTCCGGTGGAGCGGACGCGGGCTCGCCCAGCACCACTTTTCTCAAAAAAGTGGTGCTGGGCTCGCGCAAATCCAACACCGGAAACGGCGAAACAGGACCGAACATTTTTCTTTTTTTCGAAATTTTCCTCGTCCTCGTTTTTGAAACGCCTTTCTTCTGCGAACGCTTCAAGCGCGGGGACTTTGATGATGAGGACTTGTGATGAGACAGGCGAACCATAAAAATAAATTTATATGAAACGCACAACCTCTCTCTCGGAGAAGGGAGAGGCGCAAATGCCGCAAAGAAACGTCTGGTCAGGAAGAAAAAATGCGCGCGTCTCGACCTCGGAGCATCTGCCGCATAACGCGCCCTCCCTACCATACCCGAGGAGGGATAGGAACATTGTATAGGCAATCTCTCCTTCTCTCAAAGATTTCAGAAGAAGCTCCCAGACATCAAAATCAGAAACGCCGAATGGAAAGAGGTATCGAAAAAGATGCGCGAGCCGGGAAAAATTTTCATACTGAAGACCCGACACTCCCGAAAAACGCTCTTCGAGAAGCGTGTCCGCGAGCGTAAACTGATTTTTATGCACAAGGCGCGCAAAGACAAGCGTGCCCGGATCAAGATGAGGAGAAAGTTTTGACGTGATCTTCCGCCCGCTTACGACCCTCGCCTCCACGCGCCCGAGCTCCCTCGTGTACAAATCCGCGAAGAGATTATGTCCTCCTCCATTTTCCCGCCTGCCCAAAACAATCGCCTCCGTGCAATATTCGCTCAAAGACCAGAATCTAGAAAATAGAATCTAGAAAATAGAAAAAATCTCCGCAAAAATTCCGTTCTCTCCCGGTCGTCTTCTAGATTCTATTTTCTAGCTTCTAGATTCTAGTAAAAAATAATCGTAAAATACTCGTCAAGAGACAGCCCCCCGCCGCCCGCGACAACAAAGAAAAGCAACACCGCAAGAATGAGGACGTCATACTCTTTATCCTTAAGCCCCGCCTTCCGCTTCAAGGTAAGAAGAATCACGATAAACTGAATCGCGAACAGCCCGGAAATAATCTGAGTGAAAAACCCCAACACAAGGGCAAGGCCTCCAAAAACCTCGAGAGCCCCGACAAGCGCGGCCCAAAAAACTCCCGGCTTAAATCCGACGCTCGCCATCCACTGGCCTGTCCCCTTCACATCCTTCAACTTCGGCGCCCCGTGCCTCAAAAGAAGCAAGCCAAGCGCCACTCTCAAAATAACAAACCCCCAGTCCGCGAATGGAAAAAGAAATTGAATCATAAATTTATTATACCACACTCATTTGCCAAATAGTTCAGCGTGACTACCAAAGCTCACAAGAACCAAGACAAGTTCCTGCTCAAAAATCCTATAAACCAAAAGTAAATCCGGCAAAACATGACATTCTCGAAAATGTGCCATCGCGCCTTGTAATGCGTGGTCTTCATACCTCTTCGGAAGAATAGTTTGCGAAGCAAGCATATCAACTACACGCCGAAGTTCCTCCTCTCTAAACTTCCCTGATCCCCGATACCGCTTCAAAGATTTTCGAAAACTTTTCGTGGTCTTTATGCGAAGCATGAGTTACAAATCGCGAACCATCTCTCGATAATTCGCGTATGCCTTCCCGCCTCGCGCCGCATCCTCGGTTTCGGCGATCATCCGTTCCTCCTGAAATCGAGCAAATCCATTCTTCGTACGAACATCAAATGGAATGGACTCCGTGATAACCACGTTCTTCAAAAAAAGCTTCACTGCGGAAGACACGTCAAGCCCCATTTCCTGAAGCGTTCTCTGTGCGGCCCGCTTCGTCCGTTCGTCAATCCTCACTTGAATTGTAACGTCCATTTTAACCATATATGGTAGTATATACATTATCATTACAATGTCAATGATAACTCCGTAACTGCTCACGAGACCGAGCATACGAGTATTCATGCCTTATTCCCTGAGCTTGTCGAAGGGATTCCTCTGCGTATGAGGCCTTCCCTTCGACTATGCTCAAGGTAAACTAGCTCAGGCAACAATTTAATTTCGTAATTCAAGGCTACAAAAGATTTTCTTTCGGAAATTTAAGTCCTCGCTTAATGATATGCTTTTCGAGAACGCGGTACCCAAATGCGCTCTTCACAATTGACAATACCTTCTTCTCGTCAAACATATTGCACGAATAAAGATCCATCGTAAGATACTGCTTCGCGGGAAACGTATGAATGGAGATGTGCGACTCGGCAATCATGACGAATCCTGAAATACCCCCGCAATCTTTAATATTATTGGGCAGGCATCGAATTACATAGGGAGTAGTTATCTTATGCATGGCGATTTTGCCGGGCAGTTCGTCGAGCAGGGCAAAAACCGTGTCCATG
>JAUYPG010000032.1 GCA_030695805.1 Nanobdellota archaeon | reverse complement strand
AAATAAAAAAACTCCAGGAATACTTAAAAACCAACACCTTTGTGGGCTTTCTTCTTGGCCCTAAAAATTCCGGAAAAGGGACCTATTCAAAGCTTTTTAAGGAGGCGGTGGGGGAAGAACATGTCCGCCACATTTCCGTGGGAGACGTGGTCCGAAGCATTCACAATGATTTCGAGGATAAAACGCAAAAAAAAGAGCTTGTTTCATATCTCAAAAACACATACCGGGGCGTAACCCCTTTAAATGACGCGATTGATGCTCTTCTGGGACGCAACACGACAACGCTTCTTCCGACAGAAATCATTCTCACGCTCGTGGAACGGGAAATAGCAAAATCCGAGAAAAAAGCGATTTTCATAGACGGCTTCCCGAGATCTCTCGACCAGATATCTTACTCTCTCTACTTCCGGACCCTCATGGGCTACCGAGAAGACCCTGACTTTTTCGTCTTCATAGATGTGCCCGAAGCAGTCATAGACGAACGGATGAAATACCGCGTGGTCTGCCCCGTGTGCCAGACCCCGAGAAGCACGAAGCTTCTGAAAACAAAAGAAGTCGGGTACGACAAAAAAAAAGATGAGGTCTTCTTGATCTGCGACAACCCTGGGTGCAATAACGCGCGCCTCACCTCAAAAGAAGGCGACAACCTTGGCATCGAGGCCATTCGAAACAGAATAGAAGCGGATAAGGAAGTGATGAACACTCTGCTCACACTAGAAGGAGTTCCAAAAATATATCTGCGAAACGCGATTCCAAAAGAAAAAGCCGAAGAGAACATAGACGCCTACGAGGCGACCCCTTCATACCGATACGAAGTGGATAAAAAAACCGGCAAAGTAACAACCGTCGAGGAACCTTGGGTCGTGAAGGATGAGAAGGGGACGCCGTCATATAGCCTACTCCCTCCGGCAATCGTGGTTTCTCTCTTAAAACAGATCACGAACGTATTAAATCTCTAAACCCTAATTTCTAATCTCTAAACAATCTCAAATGTCAAAATTCAAAAACGTTTTAGAGATTAAGATTTAGAAATTAGAGATTCCATTATAGCGTATGCTACAATGGGAGTGTCCCACTTGCCTAGATTTTCGGATCAAATAATGTTCATTGGGATCCCTACATAGTCAAAGTTCGCTGGTTCGTCCGGGAACTATGCACTGCGGGAACCCACCTTGGCTCTGGCCCGGGAACATCTACCGAGTGGGGCCCAAAGAATCCCGCCTTGGCGGGGTTTTTTGGTTGTGGAAAAACAAAAAACCTTCCATAATAAATGCGATGCCAAAAAAAATCTTCATAGGAGTAGCGTGGCCATACGTAAACGGCGACCTCCACATCGGCCACCTCGCGGGGTATCTTCTGCCCGCGGATATCTTTGCCCGCTTCCACCGCTTCCTCGGAAATGATGTGCTTATGGTTTCCGGCTCCGACTGCTATGGCACCCCTATCACGATCGAGGCGGACAAGAGAAAAAAAAAGCCGGAAGACATTGTCCGCGAATACCATCCGAGAAATGTGGCCCTCTTTAAGGAAGCGGGGATTTCGTTTGACCTCTACACGAAAACCACGACGGAAAACCACAAAGAAATCGTACAAAATTTCTTTCTTGAGTTCTTAAAAAAAGGGCTTATAAAACGCGGGTGGTCGAAGCAGTACTACGCGCCGAAGGAAAAGAAGTTTCTCCCGGACAGGTACGTCGAAGGGATGTGCCCGCACTGTAAAAATCGCGACGCGAGATCCGACCAGTGCGACGTCTGCGGACGCCTTCTGGAACAGGGAGATCTTATCGAGCCGAAAAGCAAACTTTCCGGGTCCGGACTGGAGCTGAAAGATACCGAACACTATTTTCTCGATTGGCCCCAGCTCGAGCCGTTTTTGAAGGACTATGTGAAAACAAGAAGTCCGGCCTGGAGAGAATGGGTAAAAAACGAAACCATTGGATGGCTCGAGAAAGGGCTTCAGCCGAGAGCGATCACGAGAGACATGGACTGGGGCATAGAGCTTCCCATAGAAAGAATCCCCGAAAATGAACGGGTGGAAAACATAAAAAAGAAAAAAATATATGTCTGGTTCGAAGCCGTAATCGGATACCTTTCGGCATCCGTCGAATGGGCGAGAGAACACGGAAAGGAAGCGGCCCTCCGCAACTTCTGGTACGGTAAAGACGCGGAGCACTACTATTTCATGGGGAAGGACAATCTCATATTCCACACACTCTTCTGGCCGGGAGAGCTTCGCGCCTACAACAAAGACCTTCATCTTCCCGACGTCCCAGCGATCAATCACTTCCTGAATCTCGAAGGCCGAAAGCTTTCAAAAAGCAGAGGCGTCTCGATTGATTCCGCCTATATCATCGAAACATACGGCGTGGACGCGGTCCGTTTCTACCTCGCAAGCATCATGCCGGAGACGACAGACGCGAATTTCAGCTGGACAGAATTCATCTACAAAACAAACAGCGTCCTCATAGGAAACCTCGGAAATTTCATAAACCGCACGATCGCTCTCGGGCAAGGAGCCAAGCTCGAAAAAAAACTCATCGAAAAAAAGACGGAGAAAGAAGTAATAAAGCGCCTAGACCAGGGGAAAAATGCCCTCGAACATACGAAATTCAAAGAATACGTAGAGAACATGCTCGCTCTTTCGAACTTTGGAAACAAGTACTTCTCAAAGGCAGAGCCGTGGAAAGACAAAGATCACGATGCGACTGGATCGTTCCGAAAGGTCTTAACAAATTGCATCTACATCACGCTGGGACTCCAGGTCCTCATGAAACCCCTTCTTCCCGAAGCCGTAAAAAAACTCGAAACCTTAACCGGAGTATCCTTTGCGGCGTGGCCCGAAGGAGACGTTATAAAAAATTCGATAAGCGGAGTCGAGTTAGGCAAAGCAATCCCTCTCTTCCAAAAAATTGATCCGATCCGGATCGAACAGGAGCTCGCGAAGCTTCCAATCGAGAAGCCCGAGGAAAGAAGGGTGCGGGGTTGACGAAAAAAATTATTGCCATTAAAATACGTTGGTACACATTACATGCCCCGTAATCCGATTTTCACAGTTGAAGGACTGATAGACGAGGCTCTCCCGGGGCTTCTTTTTCGAGTAACCCTCTTGAAGGAAAAGGGAAGCGACGGCAATCCTCGGAAAGTGCTCGCCCACATGGGCGGGAAGATGAAATTGCACAAAATCCGGGTTATTCCAGGAGACAGAGTGCTGGTTGAGATGCCAAATATTGAGGATAGGCGGGGACGAATTGTGCGCCGTCTGTAATAAGACCTATTGGTCCAATTAGTCCTATAGGACTTATTCAATTACGTATGAAAGTTCGATCATCGGTAAAAAAAATATGCAAGGATTGTAAGACGACTCGCCGAAAGGGAAGGGTGTATGTGATCTGTAAAAAAAATCCAAAGCATAAACAACGGCAGGGATAGAATCTAGCCGCTAGAGTTTAGCCACTAGGGTACGACGTCCTAGACCCTAAACCCTAGTCGCTAATGGCTAATTTCATGAGAATTTCAGGAGTAAACATTCCAGACGAAAAAAAGCTAAAAATCGCTCTTACCTATATATACGGGATTGGACGCGTGTCCGCGGAAGCCATTTTGAAAACCGCGAACGTAAACGGAGAAAAACCGACGCGTGAGCTTACGAGCGAAGAAGTAGGCAAGTTGCAAAGTGTATTTGAAAAATCATACAAAATCGAAGGAGAGCTCCGACAAATACGGAAAAGCGGCATTCAGCGGTTAAAAAGCATCAAGTCATACAGAGGACGCCGCCACGAACGCGGGCTTCCGACACGCGGACAAAGAACAAAAACGAATTCCCGGACGGTGCGAGGAAACGTGCGAAAGACCGCGGGAAGCGGAAAGAGAAAGGTAGACCTCAAATAATAAAGATAAGACCTATTGGTCCTATAGGACCTATTCAATTATGGGAAAAAAACGAGTTGCCGGACAAACAAAAGAGGAGGCCCTGAAGGAAAGCCAGGTCGTGAAAGATACTCTCTCGCAGAAAAAAAACGAGGGGGCGAAAAAAAAGCACGACAGAGGGAAGGTATACGTGCAGGCCTCCTATAACAACACCATCATGACCGTAACCGACGAAAAAGGGAATGTGGTCGCGTGGATATCCGCTGGTTCGCTTGGATTCAAGGGACCAAAAAAAGCCACTCCCTTTGCCGCCTCGAAAGTCGCGGAAGCGCTTTCAGAAAAACTCCAGAAAACCGGGCCCTTTAACGTGGACGTGTACGTGAAAGGCGTGGGAAGCGGCAGAGACCAGGCCGTGCGAGCTCTCGCCGGGAAAGGATTCAATATACGCACGCTGAAAGACGTAACGCCGGTCCCTCATAACGGCCCGAAGCCAAAAAAACCAAGGCGCGTATAACAAAGACCTATTGGTCCAATTGGTCCTATTGGACTTATAAGTCATTTAAGCAATATGCGAAACATAAAAGAAAAAAGAGAACGCGCGCTCGGGACAAAGCTTTTCCTGAAGGCCGACCGTTGCAATTCCGCGAAGTGCGCCACCATACGAAGGCCCACAAAGCCCGGAATGCACGGAGAGAGGCGGAGGAGAGGCGCTCCTTCCGAATACGCGCTTCAGCTTACGGAAAAACAAAAACTGCAGATCATCTATGGCCTCTCAAATACGCAGACGACCAACCTCTTTAAAAAAGAAGAGGACAAGCGCGTCATCCTTCGAAATCTCGAGAAGCGCCTCGACAGGACGGTATTCCTCTTGGGGATAGCAAAGTCCTCGAGGATTGCCCGCCAGCTCGTTTCCCACGGGCACATTCTTGTGAATAATAAAAAAGTCACCATTTCGTCGTACGTGCTAAAGGTCGGGGACACGATAGCGGTGCGCGAAGAGTCGCGGAAGAGAAAAAATTTTGAAGAACTGGAAAACCAGGTGAAGCAAGCCGCGCCTCCGATGTGGCTGAAAACAAAAGACAAATACACGGGGGAGATAGTAAAAGAACCGGATATAGACTTAGCTGGAGCTCTTCCGTTTGACATAAACCTCGTCGGCGAATTTTACGCCCGACGATAAACCGTCGTCATTAAAAATTAGAAATTAGTAATTAGTAATTTTAATTCATATGGATTATCAACTTCTCACGGACTCGGTACACGTAAAAAAAATATCGGAAAAAGACAACATAGGAAACTTCGTCATCGAAGGACTCTACACGGGCTACGGCCCGACCATCGGAAACTCTCTCCGGAGGGCGCTTCTCTCCTCTTTGCCCGGAGCAGCGATCACGCAGGTAAAGATCAAAGGAATTGACCATGAGTTCTCCACCCTTCCGGGAATGGTCGAGGACATCGTGGAATTCACGATTAACTTGAAAAAAGTGCGCTTTAGATTTTTCGCGGAAGAGCCGCAGACACTCTCATTAAAAATAAAGGGAGAGCATGAAATAAAAGCGGGAGACATTAAAACAACGGCATTTATGGAGATTGTAAATCCGGATCTCCACCTCGCGACCCTCTCGAAAAAAAACGCGGAACTTGATATGGAGCTTACCGTCGAGAAAGGCCTGGGATACGTCCCGACCGAAGCGCGGAAGTCGGAGCGGCTCCCGATCGGCACGATCGTGCTGGACGCGATCTTCACGCCCGTCGTCCGTGTGGACTTCGACGTGGAAAACACCCGGGTAGGCGAGCGTACGGACTACAACCGCGTGAAGCTGGAAATTGAAACCGACGGATCCGTAACGCCCGGCGAAGCGCTTCACAAGGCCTCAAGCATTCTGCGTCACCACTTCGAAAAAATATATTCAGCCGATGCCCTTGCTCCAAAAGAAAGCCAAAAAGCCGTAAAAGAAGAGGAGGAAGGAAAAGAGGAAAAAAAGGAAACAAAACCGAAGAAAACCGCGAAGAAAAAATAAGCAAACACGAATGACACGAATAACATACGAACAACACGAATACTAGTTAAAGTTCGCGTTGTTCGTGTGAAATTCGCATTGTTCGTATTGGACGCGAAGCCATGAGACATCTAAAAAAAGGAAAAAAATTTGGCAGGAAAACCGGGCAAAGAAAGGCCTTTATGAAAAATCTCGCGACGAATTTGGTGCGCCATGAAAAAATCATGACAACCGAGACCCGGGCAAAAGAACTGCGATCCGTGGTGGAGCGCCTCGTAACCCATGGGAAAAAAGGCACCTTGTCTTCTATGCGTCTTCTCCTTGCCTGCCTTCCGAAAAAAGAAGCGATGAAAATGCAAAAAGAAATAGCCCCGCGCTACGCGGACCGGAAAGGAGGGTATACAAGGGTCATCAAATATGCCGCGAGACGAAAAGGTGATGCCGCGAAAACGGCGACTATTGAATTTGTGTGAACAAATTCAATAGTCGCCCCGAGAAGCGCGCGACGAGGGGCTTCGATAATAAAAAACTATGAAAGAACACATTATAGACGCAAAAGGGAAAAAACTTGGACGACTCGCTTCGGAAATCGCGATTATTTTGCAGGGGAAAAAAAATCCCTCCTACGAGCCACGGCTCGCGGGAGAAGATAAGGTAGTCGTAAAAAACGCGGATAAAATCGAAGTAACGGGAAAAAAGATGAAAGATAAGATATACTATAAACATACTGGACCCCTCGGCCACCTCAAGGAAAGAACTCTTGAAGAAAAATTTAAGAAAAATCCGGCATGGGTGATCCGGAACGCGGTCCGCCTCATGCTCCCGAAAAACCGCCTGCAAAGACCCCGTCTGAACCGACTTATAATAAACCAACACGAATGACACGAATAATGCACGAACAACACTAATACGTTACTAATATAGTGTTCGCGTTGTTCGTATGAAGTTCGCATTGTTCGTATTGGACACGAAGTATGACAATATCAAAACCAAAACCAGTTGCTCCGGCGAAAGATAAAAGCCGCTACATAGAAGCAGTGGGGCGCCGCAAAGCCGCGATCGCGCGGGTGCGCATCTACCCGAGCACGAACAAACCCCTGAAAAGTTTGACGGAAGGGGAAGAAGGAGCGAATTCCCATCTTCTCCCGACGGAAAAACTCGATGTGATGATAAATGAAAAAACCATAGGGGAGTATTTCAAAATAGAGCGTCTCCGCCAGATGGTCGCGACGCCATTTGGCGCATTGAACGCGGTTTTCAAAGTAACCGCGATGGTGCAAGGAGGGGGGCCTAGTTCCCAGGCCGAGGCAATCCGCTTGGGACTTTCGCGCGCCTTAAACAACCTGAATGAAAAATGGCGCACTCCGCTGAAAGCCGCGGGATTCCTGAAACGCGACTCCAGAATCGTAGAGCGCAAAAAACCAGGGCTTCGAAAAGCGCGGCGTCCCCAGCAGTGGAGAAAACGATAGCGAGCGTGGGCTGGTGAAGGGGATGGAACACTCTACCCTCTTCACCAGCCCAAGAAATGTTCTTTCACAAAATAGTCCCGCGGGGTTGGAGGGACACTGAATTCATGCGGAGGAGATACCGTGCGCAACACAGTTTACAAGTTCGGTGGCGGTTGCATTGGCAGTGGAGCTGAAGCAATCGACAACATGGAAAGAATCGCGGCGTTTCTGCTTAACAAACAAGCAGGCCTTATCAACGGCATCGTTGTCGTCGTCTCGGCTCCCGCGGGTTTGACCGATCTACTGGAAGGAGCCGCGGAACTGAATCCAGCGCTCTCTGACACCCCAGAGCTTGACGAACTTCTCTCTCAGGGAGAAATAATCTCGACGCAACTCCTCTTAGCCGCGATCAATGGCGCGGGCGGCAAGGCGACGACGCTCACCGGACGCGATGTCATCGTGACCGATGACCAATACGGAAACGCGGCTATCGTTCATGTCGACATTAGCCGCATCGAGGAGGAGCTCGCCAAGGGAAACATCGTCATCGTCGCGGGTTTCCAGGGAGCGACGCCCGAGGGCAGAGTAACAACCCTGGGCCGAGGCGGATCGGACACAACCGCGGTCGCGCTCGCGGAAGCGCTCGGCGCGGAATGCGTCATCTGTAAGGAAACCAAGGGAATCCACACCGCGGATCCCATCATCGTTCTCGATGCCCCAGTCGTACGAACGATGACCTTCCGAGAACTTCGAGAGTCCGCGCGAAACGGAGCGAAGGTCATCGCGCCGTCCGCGGCAAACCTGGCTGAAAAAGGAAATGTGCCGATTCGCGTCATGCCCGCCTTCGAAGCGGGTGAGGGAACTCTCATAAGCGCGGAGAGGAAAGGCGCGACGAGGACGGTCACAACCATTACCTCCGCGAACCACCCCCTCGTTCGGGTCTCTGTCGCTGGAAATCCGCAAACAATCTCATCAACGCTGCGGCGACTCGCGGACAGAAAAGTGAATGTCGAGGACATCGCTGAAACGGACAGCTCAGCTACGTTCACAATAAATGAGAGGGACCTCTATCGAACCAAAGCCGTCCTCCGCGATTGCAAGAACGCCAAGTACCGCATCATGACGGGCTTTGGAAGAGTTACTATCGTCGGCGAGGCAATCGAAAACACCCCGGGCGTGGCAGCGCGCATGAGAGAAGCACTCGAGAAGGGGGGGATTGAAATTCAAGGGAGCACCTCCTCGGACATCACCATCTCCTGCCTCGTACATAGGCACGAAGTCGAACGGGCAATCCATGCTCTCCACGCGGAGTTCATCGACTGACCGCCGAGAGCGCTCTCCGGGCATAAAAGCCGAGACGCAGGCTCATACGCTCGCGTCTCTTTTTTTAACTTCATTATTTGCGCCCCCGCGAAAACCCTGATAAAGTGAGATAGTTATGGCCTACTTTATCGTTCAAGGGGGGAAGAAACTCAAGGGCTCCATCAAGGTAAACGGAGCGAAAAACGGAGCCCTGAAGTCCCTTGCCGCCTCGCTTCTTTTCAAGGATGAAATAAAAATTACGAACGTTCCCAGAATCGAGGATGTCTTTCGCGCCGAAGAGCTCCTCCGAAAACTCGGATGTGAGGTTGCCCAAAAAAATGGGGTAGTTACGGTAAATCCGGAAAAAATAAAAACCGCGTCTCTTGACCCTGAAATCGCGAAACGCTTCCGCGCCTCCATCGTCTTCATCGGTCCGCTTCTCGCGCGAAAAGGTAACGCCTCCTTCCCGCATCCGGGAGGGTGTGTCATAGGCAAGCGTCCCATAGACCTCTTTCTCGAAGGCTGGCGCGCCATGGGAAGCAAAATCGAAGAAACAAAAAACGGCTATACCCTCTCCGCTCCGCGCCTTATGGGCTGCGACTTCACCTTCCGGAACATATCCGTAACCGGAACTGAGACCCTCATGATGACGGCAACCCTCGCGAAAGGGAAAACCATATTGCGAAACGCGGCTTCTGAACCCGAAATATCCGCGCTCGCGAAATTTTTGAACATGTGCGGCGCGAAAATCAAAGGAGCAGGAACCCACGCCATAGAAATTCAGGGTACTGGAGGGAGACCCCTCGAGGCGAAAGGAAAAACGATGCAAACTATTCCGGACCGCATCGAAGCAGGAAGCTTTCTCGCCCTGGGAGCGCTCCTTGGGGATCCGCTCCGGATAACGAACTGCGACCCCGAGCACCTCGAGGTGCCGATCCAAACCCTGAAAGCAATGGGGGTGCCCCTCAAAAAAGGAGAGTCGTGGATAGAGGTCTCATCTCCGAAAAAATTAAAAAGCGTGGATATAAAAACAAGAGAGTATCCGGGCTTCCCCACGGACCTGCAATCCCTTTTTGCCCTCCTCCTCACCCAAGCTGAAGGAGAAAGCTTGGTCCATGAGACCGTGTTTGAAGGGCGGCTGAACTATGCGGAGGACCTGAACCGCATGGGAGCGAAGATCACGGTCTGCGACCTCACGCGTGCCCTTGTGCGCGGGAAAACTCCGCTTCGAGCAAGAGAGATAGAGTCCCCTGATATTCGCGCGGGTCTCGCCTTCCTTGGCGCCGCCCTCATTGCAAAAGGGGAGTCCAGAATCAATAATATCTACCAAATAGATCGAGGATATGAGCGCATCGAAGAGCGGCTGAATAAGTTGGGAGCAGAAATCACGAGAGTTAATTCCTAATTTTTAATTCCTAATCAAATCCTAATGACAAAATAACCCAATGACCAATACATAAAATTTTAGGTATTTGGACATTGGCGCTTGGTGCTTGATTAGAAATTAGTAATTAGAAATTTTATATTTTATGTTTGTAAGAAAAATCGGCATAGATCTCGGCACCACGAA
The DNA here is from genome assembly GCA_030695805.1 of Nanobdellota archaeon. Taxonomy (GTDB): domain Bacteria; phylum Patescibacteriota; class Minisyncoccia; order UBA6257; family GWB1-50-10; genus JAUYPG01. The sequence goes on along the minus strand of JAUYPG010000032.1, from coordinate 2,185 downwards.
CACTCTTGTTTTTCTGCCGGAAAAAGGAATCGTGATAAACGAGCCCACGGTTGTCGCTCTTAAAAAACCGGAAAACACGGTCCTTGCCGTGGGAGCCGAAGCAAAAGAGATGGTGGGTCGCACGCCGGACAACATCGTAACCTACAAGCCCCTGAAAGATGGGGTCATCGCCGAATACTACATAACGCAGGCAATGCTGAAGTACTTTATCGGCAAAAGTATCGGCTCCTTCAATATATTCAAACCGGAAATTGTCATCTCCGTGCCCGCGGGCATCACCTCGACCGAAGAGCGGGCTGTCACGAACGCCGCGAAAGAAGCCGGAGCAAAAGAGGTCTTTCTCGTAAAAGAGCCCCTCCTCGCCTCCCTCGGCGCCGGCATTCCCATCCACTCATCCGAAGGAAACATGATCATAAACATCGGCGGAGGAACAACCGAAGTCGCGGTCATATCGCTTGGCGGTATCGTCGCGTGGTCATCTCTACGCATCGCGGGGAACAGATTTGACCAGGCCATTACCTCCTACATCAGAAAAAAATACGGCCTCGCGATCGGAGAAGCGACCGCCGAAAGAATAAAGATTGAAGGCGGCTCCGCGCTTCCGAACAAAGAAAAACTTGAGGTAAAAATCCGCGGACGCGACCTTATGTCCGGCCTCCCGAAAAATCTCTCGGTCTTCTCGAGCGAGGTCGCCGAAGCCATCAATCCCTATCTTGTGGATATCGTGAACTCCATCCAGTCGGTATTCAATGTAACGCCGCCCGAGCTCGCCGCGGACATCATGGAAAAAGGGATCATCCTCTCTGGCGGCTCTTCCCAAATCCGCCACCTCGATGAATTTTTGAAACGCGCCCTCGGGGTCGAGGCGTTTGTGGCCGAAGACCCGCTTTTTTGCGTCGCGAAAGGCACCGCGATCGTGCTCTCGCATATAGATGTGTATAAACGGACTTTACTTGCGAATAGAAGATAAATTCCAAATCCCAAGCACCAAATCACAAACAAATTCAAAATACAAAATTCAAAGCGCGTTTCGAATTTTGGTCATTTGAACTTTGATATTGTTTGTAATTTGGAATTTGGTGCTTGGAATTTCAGATGTTACAAAATGATAAGGATAGAAGAGAAACTAAAACTCCTCGCAGACGAAGACCGTCTTCACCACGCCTACCTTTTCTTCGGTCCCGAAAGCGCGCCGAAGGAAGATCTCGCCCTTTCCCTCGCGCGCCATCTCGAAGGGAGCGACATCTTTCAAGACACTCTTTTGTTTGAACACGCGGCAGTCGGGATAAACGAGGTTCGCAACATAAAAAAATTTCTTTTCCAAACCCCTCTGCAATCCAAGAAGCGTACGCTTATCATCCGCGACGCGGAGCGCCTTACCTGGCAGGCGGCCCCCGCGCTCCTGAAAATTGTGGAAGAGCCGCCAACAAACTCTCTTATCATCTTCACGGCCCGCGATACAAAAGTCCTTTCTCCAGCCCTCCTCTCTCGTTGTATAAGAATCTACGTACCGCCTGCCATAAATATGTATGATAGTCATCCTGAAGGAGCAAAGCGACTGAAGGACCCCCTCGAAGAAACGCCCAACCTTGTAAATGAAATAGAACAAAGTATGATAGACCTATACCGTAAAGATAAAATTAAAAACGCGCGAAAAATCGGCTTTCTTCTGCGTAAACTCGAAATGAGCCGGTTCAACCTAAATCCCAAACTTCAAAAAAAAGCCATAGATTACATTCTCCGTTCATAAATTACATATTCGTTTATTCGTACAAATTCGTTATTCGTTGATTTTCATGGATTTCTCACAAAAAACAGCCTCTATTATTCAAAAACTGAAAGAGGAAATTGCCTCCATTCGGGCAAACCGCCCGACTCCCGCCCTGGTCGAGGACATTAAAGTGGAATACTACGGAGAGATTTTGCCCATAAAACAAGTAGGCGCGATAAGCATAAAGCCGCCCCGGGAGATTTTGATACAGGCATGGGATAAAGAAGGAGCGGTGGCAATCGCAAAAGGCATAGAGACCTCTTCTCTCGGGCTTACCGCGAACGCCGACGGAATAACGATCCGCGTATTTTTGCCGGAACTTTCCGGAGAAAGAAGGGAGGAGCTCGGAAAGCACGTTAAAAAAATAACGGAAGGGTATCGGATCCAGATACGCGCCGCCCTCGAAGAAACGAA
>JAUYPG010000026.1 GCA_030695805.1 Nanobdellota archaeon | reverse complement strand
CTTTTTCTTGAAATTGCAAGTTTGCAACTTTTTATCAACCGAGCCAGTAACTTTTTGAAATTTTATTTCTGATCAGTTATTACTACTTTATCTTCCATGTTCTTGTCTGATAAAAAAACTGGGTCAACAACGGGAATATAATCAGCCATAATAACTTCCGCATTGTCTCCATATTTTTCCTTAATTTCCTGTAATTTTTTTATAAATTTTTTCAGTTTCATATAGTTATTTATCTCTCAGCATAAAACCTATCTCTTTTAGATGATACACCTCGACTAAGGCGTTGCCATCCCATACTTGTAAAACTTTTCCATCCCACTCCAAAAAATCAAAAGGTTCACAAGTAGTTCTGAAGTAGGAGTAAATCTTATCATAATGAGATTGGAGTTTTATACAATTTATGTTAGCCATAGTTGAAATTGCGGATAACTTGTTCGGTCAAAAAAGTCGAGATGTTTATCGTCGTCCCAAACAAGTTCGGTAAAATTTTTGTAATCCTCGCTGTAACCACGGCACATGACCATAATCCGATTGAATGGATTGAACCACAGAACGAGCTTTGCCCAAAATGGTGAAATAATAAGTTCCATATTAAGTAAGCTGATAATATCCACGTGATACGAAATTAAGATAATCTTTATCGCGCAGTACTTGTAATTGTTGGCGGATTTTATCTTTGATGTGTTTGTTTTCGGGATGAAGTTTGCTCAACTCGTTTTCAAAAACATAGATATCGTCAAGTGTGAATTCGTGCTTGCCAAGCTTTTCAATACTTCGCATGATATCAAGTAGCCAGCCTTTTGCCGAAATTTCCTTTTCTTCGCGCAAAAACAATGTCTTCTTCCATTCAGTAAGCACTTTTTCTTTCGGTTCAACCTGCCGATTTCGTACGAAAAATATCTTGCCAGTCTGCGGGATGCTATTGAGTAAGATATTGCAACCGACCCAACCGGCACGACGAGCAGTTGACGCAAGCGGTTTGCGTTTCTCGATTATCTCCGGCACGAAAAAATGTTTCGGTATGACAAAAAAATTAATAACTGAAAAATTTGATAAATCGTAGTTGAGCAGAAAAAAGTTTGGGTTATTGCTACTTGTTAGTCGTTCAAGCATTGTGCGGTATGCACCATCAAGCAGTTTCGTACCAATTGCACTTTGCTTGCTTTTTAATTCGTATTCTTCTTGACAATTCGAGCAGTGAAAATCAGCAACGGGCTGGTTATTCGGATACTTGTCTATATCCAATCGTCCGCAATTCGGGCAAAAAATTGAGTTATCGACCCATTGTTCCGTTAAAACACGCACCTTTTGCGATGTGCTTTTGTAGTTTGTTGCAAGTTGTTGGTCAAAAGTTAATTTCATACGGTTCCGCATATGGTTTTTGCATATTATTTAAACAAGTCATCAACCGGCACATCAGGGACCTTTGCTATTTTCTAACTTCAAATTTCATATTTTTAAGTACGGATAAAACTTTGCTTCACTCACTAATTTTTGATTATAAACAAGTTGTGTTCGTATTGAGTCCCGAACATTCCCTATCATCTCAATATCCCATTTAATTTTTGCGGATGGCATAAGCCGCTGAATCAACTCAAAAACCTCATTGTCCACAAAATCTTGCCTTTTGATTTGTTTTTCCGTCAATTGAGCCATGGTTTATTATATATTGTTGCCCCTCGTCACGTAAGTTCCTCGGGGCGCTGAATTTCGTAGCTAAATTTTTTGCTCCCTCGGCATCCTCGGGATTAAAAATTTAGACGAAATTCGCGTGTGCGGGTACGGGGAATCGAACCCCGATCTGTTGCTTGGCCTCGCCAAATTTTGCTTCTGTTCGTTTATTGTTGCCCCTCTCCGCCAGCGGGCGGATCGGGACACTGAATTTTGTACCTAAAATTACTACGACTTCGTCTTGTAATTTTAGACAAAATTCGTGTGCGAGATAGGAGAATCGAACCCCTGCCTAGTGCTTGGGAAGCACTCATTCTACCACTAAACTAATCTCGCATTTTATGTAACCCTTCGACAAGCTCAGGGAATAACTACTTTGGTACTTCTGGGAATAATTATTCCGTGCTTGTGCTCTTAGGAACAATGATAATTAGTTTTTCGTCCGGGGCGCGGTAATTGAACTGGGACTTTGCCTCTTTCAAAAGATTTTCCTCATCTTCAAAATAGCGGGCCTCTTCCTTCAATTTTTTGTTCTCTTCGAGAAGCCCGGAGAGCTCGGCCTTCAGCTCTTCCCCTCCTTTTCCCAATTCTCTTTTTTCCCGCCACAGATTTAAGATCCCCGCTCCCGCGAGGAGGATGATAAGGACCGCTGCGAGGATTTTCCAGAGGGACATGGATTAAGAATAATACGAATACTATGACAATGACAATGACTTAATTAGGAAGCCGAACTTCCTTTGGAAGTTCGGCTTCCTATACATCACTTCTTCAAAAGTTCACGAAACACCTCGGGCGTGATCTCCACGTGCGCCCGTTCTTTCAATTTTGCCTTCCCTTTTTTCTGTTTTTTCCAGAGTTTCATTTTTCTTGTCCGGTCTCCGCCATAGAGATGGCCAGTTACGTTTTTTTTCAGCGCGGGGATGTTTTCACGGGCTATCACGCGGCCATGGGCCGCGGCCTGGATGGCCTGAACGAACTGCTGTCTCGGCAAGAGTTCTTTCAGCCGTTCCACGGTTTTTCGCGCCTCTTTTTCAAATGTGCTTTTAGGGAGAAGACGGCTCATGCCGGGAATGGCTTCTCCGGCCACCAAGAAATCAACCCGTACCATATCCGCGGGCTCGTACCCCGCGACTTCATAACTGAATGAGGCATACCCCTGGGTCGCGGATTTCAACTTATCGTCAAAGTCGCTCATAAGCTCGGAAAGCGGCATAAAGGCGCGAATCTGCGTCTTTGTCCCTTTTGTTTCCGTCTCCATACTGCCGAAACGAAATATCTGCTGGACACCAAAAAAATTACTGACGTATGCTTGGGGGAGGAGAATCTCCACCTGTACCATGGGCTCTTCCACGGCTTCCACATCCGACGAAAGATCCATGGGATCCGTGATTACTTTCCATTCGCCTTTTATTTTTACGCGATAGGCGACGGATGGAAATGTGGTGGAGACCCCTATATCAAATTCTCTTTTCAGACGTTCCGTAATGATTTCAAAGTGCAAACTCCCGAGAAAGCCCACCTTGAAGCCGCGTCCTAGAATTTCGTTCGAATCCGGCTCAATGCTTATTGAAGAGTCGGAGAGGCGCAGTTTCTGGAGCGCACGGCCCAGTTCCTCGTGCTCGTCCGCGTCCTCCGGATAAAATGAGATGAAGACCACAGGATTCGGCTCTTTGTATCCCGTAAGAAGGAGGGACGCATTGCCTTCCCGAACGCCCTGGACTACGGTGTCTCCTATCTTAATGCCCTCGACGTCTTTGACGCCTGTGGCGATATATCCTATTTCCCCTTCCTCCAATGCGTCTTTTTTCGTAAGTTCCGGCGCGAATATGCCGATTTCTTTTGGCTTCCACTTCCGCCCTGTCGCCACGAATATGGTTTCTTTATCTCCTTCAAATGTTCCGTCCACGACACGCACCGAGGCCACAATGCCTTTGTGATTGTCATAGAAAGAATCAAATACAAGCGCGCGCGCTGGCACCGCAGATTCACGCGGATTATTACGCAGATTTACGCTGATGTTATATCCGCGTTTATCTGCGTCTTGATCTGCGTTTATCTGCGACTTTGGAGGCGGGATTTTTTCGATTACGGCTTGCAAAAGACGCTCCACGCCTTCACCGGTTTTTCCGGAGATGCGATGAATTTCATCCGGCTCCGCTCCGATTAGCTCCGCGAGCTCAAGAGTGAGGTCATCAAGCCCCACTGGGTTCATGTCCACTTTATTTAACGCGCCGATTATTTTCAGATTTGCCGCCTCCGCCGCCCGCAGGTTCGCGAGCGTCTGCGCCTGAACCCCTTGAGTCGCATCCACAAGGAGGATCGCGCCTTCCACCGCGTGAAGGGCGCGGGAGACCTCATACGCAAAGTCAGAGTGTCCTGGCGTGTCTATCAGGTTGAGTATATACTCAACCTGCGCTGATTCACGCGGACTTGACGCAGACTCACGCGGAAAACGCGCCGTATCATAAATCACTCGTTTTATTTCTATATCAGTACTGCCAAAGTTTATAAGTAATCCCAGCTTATATGATGATCCTTTTATGTATGACCAGAGCTGCTCTTCCTGTGGCTTTCCAATCGCAGGTAAAGCTTTTAACTCAAGAATTATTTTATTTTCTACAATGAAGTCAGGTTGGTACGTTCCTATTTTTTTTCCATCGTAGAAAATTTCAATAACTTTTTCTTGTTCAAAACGAAGATTGTTCTTTTTTAGTTCCTCGGCTAAGGCCTTTTGATAAACGATTTCCTTGTGCCCAAGGCCAATATTTTTTCTGACGGTAAACGCAGCGCCTCGAATTTTGTACGTTATGTCTTTATATAGTAATTCTGTTTCAGCGTCTTTCCGCGTTTCAGTCTGCGAAGTTCCGCGGTGAGAATGGTACACCATTCTCACAGGAGCCATTTTTATGGTAATCCCCCGTTCGCGCTCGAGCTCCATCTGGTCCAAAAGCTGGGCCTTCATTTTGCGTTTTTCCACGGTATTCGTGATCTCCAAAAAGCGGTCCGCGAGCGTGGACTTGCCGTGGTCAATGTGGGCGATAATGCAGAAATTTCGTATGTTCATTGCTTTTTCACAAGGCGGAGCTCAACGATTTCCCGTGCCTCCGGGTTTTCGCGTTCAAAGCGATATACCGGCCCTCCGGACTCCTGCCACACGAATCCAAAGGGAGCGCGCACATCAATACTCACAGCGCTTTTTACGCCCGACTGACGTTCAAAAATGAGCGCGTACGGCTTCTTTTTCTCAAGGTCTTTGTTGCTTTCTCCGGATATCTGGTATCTTACCCCAAGAGTGCGGGCCTCCCCGCCAGGTACATTAAACCACGTCCCTAGAACCTTCTTTCCGAACGCATTCATGGTCCAAATGGACTTGTCCGTCAGATAGATTGCCGTGTCTTCAATGGCCTTCAATGCCGGAATTTCTTCATACACTTTTTTGTCATATCGTCCTTCATACTTCGTCCTCTTCGTATTCCCCTCTACCTCCACGACGCTTGAGTCCGGATTCACAAATATCTGGATAAAATTCTTATTCTCCGCGCGATACCATGGGTCTTTTTCCTCCTTCCCGCGATGTGTTCGCAGAACGCCCAAAGTTACGAAAGAACTTCCGTCATTTGATACGTCAATTTTCCCCGCAATACGCTCTTCCATGAAAGCATCAGTTTTTTCTCCGCCAATATTAGCGTTCACCACCGCGACATACGCCCCCCAGAACCCATTTGGAAGATCATAGACGCCCCCATCCACCCCCTTGGACTTCAGAAAACCCGCAAGTTTCTCATCCTTCGCGTACACCATAATGTCCTTCTCCTTTATGTGCCGACTTACGCGCCACGCAAGGGCCTTTTTCTCGGACTCTCCGAGGCCTCCGAGACGTTCGAGAATCGTCGGTGTTATCACGCTTAAAATGCGCTTCGGGTTCTTCCCCGGCTCCTTATCTCTTCCGGTCTCCACCTCTCTCTGAAGTTCGGCCAGGAAACTGTCCTTGGTAATCGTAAGGTTATATTCCGGCACGGGGATCGGGCCCATGAACTCCAGAATGCTCCCCAGCACATTTGTATTTATGGCGATTGCCCCGTCAAAGGTCGTGCTCGCTCCTTTATATACCTTGGAGGACTCAAGGAAACCGATGACGTTTTTCGCGGACGCGGGGAAGTCGAAAAACCAGTTTCCGTCGCGCGCGCCCCAGTCATCCGTTATCCTCTGAAGCGGCAGGGGCGGAATCACTTTTCTCTCGAAATTTTTCGGGTGATCGGGCCAGTAAATATCCCCCACTTCCATACTCTGCATCTTGCCGTCTCGCACTACAATGTCCCCGTAGCTCCCGATAAATCCTCCTGCTGGGCGGATTTCCGAAGGATTGTGGAATATAAGGAGAATGTGGCGATCCACCTTCGAGTCCAGAAGCGCTATGATACTTTCCAGGGCGCCGTCCCAGCCGTGGAGGTCCGCGGTGTATTTCACATACGTCTCCCGAAACTTTCCGTTGAATTCTTCAAAGGATTCCGAGATGCTCCCCAGGCCCGAGCTTTTATTCTGAATATCGGCGGCCGTAGCCGTTAAATTCCTTATGACGTCTCTCGACTCGTTGAGAAGCGCCACAAACGATGCGCCGTCATTCATAAAATAATCAAGCCCCTTTGTCTGGAGTTTGGATATGATTTCCGTGAGCTTCAAAAACGTCAGGTTAAATTCCGATATTCGGCCAAAGAGCCCGAGCCCCAGACGGATTCCCGGAAAGATTTCTCCTAATCCCCCGAGGAGGAGTCGCTTTTTGCCTCCTCCGACGAGTCCTTCGATTTTTTCCAGTTCGTCTTTATTTTTTTCCAGCGTTGCTCTCGCTTCTTCCGGATTCAATTCTTTTATTGACTGGATAGAAGCCATCATGTTCGCCGCTATGCTTTCTCCTTTTTGGGCGGCGATGCTTTTCAGGCGGTTCGTTCCGAGGACAAATACCCCTCCGAGGAGAAGAGCCGCGAACACTCCCGTACCAACCCATATCCGAAAGGCGGGTTTCGGATTTTTTTTCAAGGGCGCGACGCTACTCCCGAGATACACCGTTCCAATGCCCGAAAGACGCCGGTAGTTTGTGCCCGGCGTTTTTATGTCCACGAGAACGGACTCTATGTTTTTTTTGGGGACCTCCTTCATTAAAATTTCCAATTACCAATTTACAATTTCCCCCGCCGCGAGCGGGGTCCCGCTGTGGCGGGATAATTTCTAATGTACCTTTGTACGTTATTGGAAATTGGATATTGGAAATTTGGTATTTATAATCTTTCTTATTCTATTCTTAAATATGTCTTTCGAGAAGCGCATCGCTCTCTCCGCGATATACTTCCTTTCAAATCGCGTATCCTCGAATTCCTCTATGGCTTTTTTTACTCCCTCTTCGGACTGCTCTTTAAATAATACTCCTGTTTTTTTGTCTTCTACGATCTCTTTTGCTCCCCCCCTGTCATACACGATAACCGGAAGGCCCGAGGCCTGGGCTTCGGCGGCGACGAGGCCGAAATCCTCGACTTGCGGAAAGATGAGCCCTCTCGCTTCCGCATAGATTTTTCGCAAATCGCTATCCGGAACTCGCCCTAAAAACTCAATATTTTTTGCTCCTTTCGCGATGCTCCGAAGATTCTTTTCCTCTGGCCCGATGCCCGCGATTTTTAACGCCCTTCCCATGCTCCGCGCCGCCTGGATGCCCAGATCAAAGCGCTTGTAGTAGATAAGGCGGCCCGCCATAAGGTAGTACTCTTTCTCCGGCTTTTCCTCAAAGAAAAACCTCTCCGTATCAACCGGAGGATACACTACTTCCGCCTCGCGTCCGTAGTACGTGTTTATTTTCCCCCTGATAAATTCCGAATTCGCGATAAACACATCCACCTTTTCGGAGGCCTTTTTGTCCCATGCCATGAGACGCGACCGAATGGGACCTCCCATACATCTTCCGAAACGGAGTACTCCGGGAAGTTTCTCCAGATAATCGCTTTCCCACGCGTAGCGGAGCGGAGTGTGGCAGTAGCTTATGTGTAGTGGACGATGACCATGACGATGACTTATGTTGAAACCTTTCGCATAGCCCGCACTACTTGAAATTATAAGGTCATAGTCATTGTCTATAGTCATTGTTTGTGCGGCAAAGGGCATAAGCGGAATGAAGGCCCGGTGATATTGCCGTACAAACGGCAAATCAAGGAAACTTGTCTTTCGAATGTTCTTCTTGAACATGCCGTCCATGCGCTTCTCATCATAAAAGAGCGTGTAGAGATCGGCTTCGGGAAACATTTCCAACAATGCTTCGAGAACACGCTCGGCGCCGCCGTACTGGTTCAGATAATCGTGGAGGAGAGCGATTTTATATGCCATTCTGTGTAGTTATGAGGATCTTTATCGTGTTCGCGATTATTCTCATGTCAGTCCAAATGGATTTTTTTTTCAGATACAAAAGATCAAATTCCATCTCTTCTTCAAACGGCAGAAAGGGCCTGCCTGTGATTTGCGAGAAGCAGGTGAGACCTGCTTTTTCGAGAGGGAGTTTTTTATATTTCTCCGGATACTTTGAAATTTCTTCGGGCTCATGCGGACGAGGACCGACAAGCGAGAGTTCGCCTCTTACTACGTTTATAAACTGCGGAAATTCATCAAGGCGCGTCTTCCGAATAAACTTCCCGACTCTTGTAACGCGCGGGTCATTCCTTATTTTAAAAAACGGCCCGTCGCTCCGCTCATTCAGATGCCGCAAATTCTCTCTCAGTCCTTCGGCGTTTTTCACCATGGAGCGAAATTTCCATACGTTTACCATCTTTCCCCTGCTTACTCTTTTTTGTTTTATGAAGATGGGCCGCCCGTCTTCTCCTAATATGGCGGCCGCGATAGCCGGAGCAATGATGAGAAGCACCATGAGTCCGATGAGGCCTCCTATGATATCCATGCAACGTTTCATCTCCTTATTCTACACAAAAAATTCCATTTTTCCATTTTTATCATTTTAGAAGCGGCCGCTTCTAAAATGATATTTTCTATTTTTCGAGAATTTGAAGCTCTTTTTCCAAAATTATGTCGTTTTCTCCAAAAAGAAAAGTCCCGGTGAATTTTTTTCCCTCGAGAAAAAGCGGCATCCAGTGGCGGTCGTCCGGCCACATGGAGTCATACGGAAGTTCGTCCACATGAAACCACTCCGGCTTCATTTCTTCCGTCTCTCGCGGCTCTCCGTCAAATTCTTTTCCACGAAAAATGTGGACTTCAAGAATTTCCGGATTACCCTGAAACTCAAATTCGATGATGCCATGCTTTTGCAGGGCGTGCGCTTTTATTCCCGCTTCTTCCT
>JAUYPG010000024.1 GCA_030695805.1 Nanobdellota archaeon | reverse complement strand
CCCTGAGCGAAGTCGAAGGGCTTCAATTCTCTCCAATTCTTTCAAAAGCGGATTCTCCGGCGTGTTCCCCGCCGCCCGAGCATGCGGCCATCGCGTTTTCAAAAGATGCGCGATAAAATTTGTCGTCGTCGTCTTCCCTCGTGTCCCAGTTACGGCGATAATCGGATTATCCTTCGGCAAATGTTCAAAAAACAAAACCGCGTCGTTTATAATCCGCGCGCCAGCGCGCCTCGCGATTTTCAAATACCTGCTCTCCCTCGGTACTCCGGGATTCACAACAATAACATCATGCGTGCGAAAGTCCTTCTCGTCGTGCCTTCCAAGCACAAATCGAATCTTCTTCGCGGCAGAGCCAAGGGCTTTAATGGAAGACGCGAGCTCCTTCCGTGTCTTCAAATCCGTAACCGTAACATCCGCCCCCTGCCTCACGAGCCATTTCGTCGTTGCCACCCCCCCGCCAAGCAGACCAAGTCCCATAACCAACACTTTTTTACGTTTGAAGTCATCGTGGATCATAGGGTTTAGTATATAATAGAAATTGTCGTGGGGGGCGTTCAGTACCGGCTCGGGCTTGTCAACCAGGAGCTGACGGGTGCAAATCCCGTGCCCTCCACGACTTTTAGAGTACACTTATTCACATCCCATTGACTATACGAGCGTTCGTATGATACAATACTAACAAGGTTGACAAGCCTGAACACGGTACCGAGCGTGGTTCCCAAAAAGACCGCCGAAAGGCGATCTTTTTGTTTCTGTGTCTAGTTCTGCGATAAGCCCCCGCTCTTTTACGAAGGAAGCGCGTCATGTAATGGTCCTTCACGGACGAGAATTCTCCTCATTTCAAAAAACAACTTCATCTCGTCAAAATCTCGGGTCTGCCGAAGCACCTCAATCGCCTCGGCAACATCCTCATTATGAATAGGACTTACGCGCTTCGCGCCCTTCTGTCATTCCAGCCCCGTATCGCGGTACGGGATAAACTCCAGCTGGAATCCAGTATTGAGCCGTTTTTAGGGGTCTGGATTCCCGTTTTCACGGGAATGACACCGATTGCGTAAGTCCTAATTCAAAAAGAGTCCCGCCTGGGCGGGGGACTCTTTTTGAATACTTATGTGCCGCGGGAGGGAATCGAACCCCCGACGCCAGCCTCTTCAGGGCTGCGCTCTGCCATTGAGCTACCGCGGCATATTTTATTTTTGCAAAGACAATCTTCCCAAATATGTGTCTTCTTGTAAAGGTTTATATTCTCTTTTCCGCAATCTCATATACTATGGACCGGTGCTTGATAGTAAGCACGAATACTTCCTGCGCCTTTTCTTTAATTTGAAATACGATTCTATAATCCCCCACCCGAAGTTTCCAAAATCCCTTAAGCGACCTTCGAAGCGAAACCGCGTACGCTTCCGGCCTTGTTTTCAGTTTTTTTTCTACGGCTTCTTCAATGCGTTTTTTGTACTCCGCGCTTATTCCTTTTATGTCCCTTGGAATAAGCATGTGATATTTTATTCGATATGCTATTTCCATACCTCCTCATGGGAAAGCCATTTCCCCATATGCTTTGCCCTTTCTTCGGCAATTGCGTTTAGTACTTCATCCTCTTCGAGCTCCATTCCTTTTTTCAGGAGCTCCAGCGCCTTTGTAGTCGGTGTTACGCTATCCCGTTCGGCGAGCACCTCGAGAGTTGCATGAAGTATATCCGGCACGGAAAGATTGATTCTTGTTTTTGTGGTTGGCATATGTATTGAGTGTAACAAAAGTGTACTTCTTGTCAAAGTGTTCGTGCGTTATCCCATGAGCCTGTCGAAGGGGTTCCTCTTTTCTTTTTTTTCATACACTCTGATATATTCAAAGCAGAGTATCTCGAGTTCCCAACCGCCTACGACATGAGGAGGTTTGTTGATGGCTCGCCTTTTCAGATGGTGCTTCGGATTTGTGCTCTTCTTCGGATTCTCGGGATGCGGGCACGAGACAAAGCCCGCTCTCATTCTCGACCTCGTTCCTCGAACGTACCCTGGCTGGCTGTATCGGCCAGAATCGGTTTGGACCGAGATTGAGGACGGCCACGCCGTTCTATATGTGAGGAGCTGGGAAGCCATTCTTAGTCCAGACGATCCCGAGCAGATTCCTGTGGCGCTGGAAAAAGCGACCTTCCTCGCGCAGAAGGCGGCTATTTCCTTTGCTATTTCCGAGTTCCATCTTCAGACATTTGATATGGAGTTCGACGAGCCCGTTACGATTATCACCTCGGCGTACATCTCCGTGTTTGTGCGGATGCGAATACACCTCGACTCCGCCAAACGCGCCCCTCCGTCCCCCAAGCACCCCACTTCGCGCACGGCATCCTTGTTGCCGTGCGTTTCTTTTTGCACAATATTGTTTCTTTCTGTATTCTGTCTTGCATGCGTTCAGTAATTGAAGTACACAACTTGCGCAAAGAATTTGGAAAGACAACGGCTGTGGACGGGATTTCCTTTTCTGTGGAGGAAGGGACTATCACCGGGCTTCTCGGGCCGAATGGAGCCGGGAAGACCACAACGATCCAGATGCTTCTCGATATCATCACGCCAACAAGCGGGGAAATTCAAATACTTGGCATGCCGCTCCACTCCCACCGCGAGGAGATTTTGGGCCAGATAAATTTTTCTTCCCCTTATGTTTCCCTTCCCCTGAATTTGAAAGTGCGGGAAAACCTTCTCACGTTCGCCCGTCTCTACGGGGTGAAGAATCCGAAGCAAAAAATTGAAGAACTCGCGGGTTTTTTCGAAATTACAGATCTTCTTCCTAAAATGACGGCTACGCTCTCGACCGGGCAGATCACGCGGGTGAACCTTACGAAAGCGCTTTTGAACGACCCGCGACTCCTCTTACTTGATGAGCCGACCTCATCGCTCGATCCTGACATCGCGGACAAAACGCGAAAATTCCTAAAGCACATCCAGAAGGAGCGTGGAATTACGATCCTTTACACCTCGCACAATATGGCGGAGATCGAGGAACTTTGCGAACGGATTATTTTCCTGCAAAAAGGCCGGATTGTGGACGACGGAACGCCAGAGGAAATTATCAAGAAATACGGGAGGAAGGACTTGAACGAAGTATTTCTTGATATCGCACGCTCTTAAATCACAAATTACAAGCACCAAATTACAAACCGACAGCAGGTCGTCCTGAACGAAGTGAAGGAACCCCGTGAGTTCTTTCGGGCTTCGCCCTCAGGATGACCCCGCCCTGGCGGGGTCAGTTTGTGATTTGGGATTTGTAATTTGGAATTTCTTACTATGAAGTTGCACAGAATAAACGCACTCTTAATTAGACACCTGTATCTCTACCGACGCAGTTTGCCGCGCCTCATGGACATTTTCTACTGGCCAGTCATGGATATTTTGGTTTGGGGATTTTTCAGTGTGTATCTCGAGAAGTCGGGCATGACGGGTTTTAACGCGGTCTCCGTGCTGCTCGGCGCCATGATATTCTGGGACCTTTTGAACCAATCACAAAAAGCCGTTTCCGTCGCGTTCCTTGAAGACGTCTGGGAGAAAAATCTTATCAATATCTTTGTCGCGCCGGTCCGAGTCAGTGAATTTCTCGGCGCCACGGTCCTCATCGGCCTTGTGCGTATCGCGCTTGTTTCCGTTGTGTTGGGTGGGCTCGCGTTTCTCTTCTACCACTTCAATATCTTTGTCCTTGGTTTTTATCTCATTCCCTTTGTAGCAAACCTTCTTCTCTTCGGCTGGATTCTGGGAATCTTTACCACAGGCGTTATTTTGCGGTACGGCACGCAGGCGCAGATTCTTGCCTTCGGACTCATCTTTATCATTCAGCCGTTTTCCGCGGTTTTTTACCCCATCTCGGCTCTGCCCCATGCGTTGCAGATCGTTGCTTTCTTTCTTCCCTCCTCCCATGTATTCGAAGGGCTTCGCGCCGTGCTTTCAGGAAACGCGTTTCCCGCGGGCCCGCTCCTTCTCGCAAGCGTGATAAATCTCCTTTACCTCGCTCTCGCGCTTTTCTTTTTCATGGCAATGTTCCGCCGCGCGAAAATAAAGGGGCTTTTGCAGAAATTGGATTAACTCTCATTAATCCTCAATGATTTCTTATTAACATTTT
>JAUYPG010000025.1 GCA_030695805.1 Nanobdellota archaeon | reverse complement strand
GGTGGACGAGGTGGTGGAGGGAGATGTTGAAATTGGGGCATGGGGGGTGATTGGAAAATACAAGCCGGATGTTATAGCATTAGGATATGATCAGATCATATTGGGAGACGCGCTTCGGGAGTATATTCAAAAGAATGGTTTGAAGGTTCGGGTCGTGGTGATGGAGGCGCACGTGCCGGAGAAATACCATAGCTCACTGTTTCGCAGTGAGAAATCACAAATCACAAGCACCAAATCACAAACACATCCCAATGACCGAAATTTCGAGCCGTTTTGAATTTTGAATTTGTTGTTTTGAATTTGTTTGTAATTTGGGATTTGTAATTTGGAATTTAATATGTTGGATATCAATTTTATACGCAACAATCCTGACAAAGTTCGGGAGGGAGCGAAGAAGAAGGGAATGGACCATCATATTGTGGATGAGTTTTTGCGCTTCGATGAAAAGTGGCGCGAGGCGGTTTCCGCGCTTGATGAGGCAAGGGCGAAACAAAATAAAATTACGAAAGAAATTGCGCAAGGAAGCCCTTCGACCCTTCGGCGCGGCTCAGGGCAGGCTGCGCTCAGGGAAGAATGTTTAGAAGAGGCAAAACAATTGAAGGAGCGTGTAGCTCTTTTGCAAAAAGAGGAGAGGGAGCTTCAGGAGAAACGAGAGGAGGCATTGCTTCAAATTCCGAATTTGCCGTTTGACGACGTGCCGGTCGGTAGGGATGAGAGGGAGAACAAAGAACTTCGCGTTGTCGGAAAAAAACGGGATTTCGCGCGGGAAGGATTCGAGCCGAAAGACCATCTCGCGCTTGGGGAAGGACTTGGTATTTTAGATTTCGAGCGGGGCGCGAAAGTCGCGGGCTCCGGGTTTTATTATTTGAAGAATGAGGCGGCGTTGCTCGAACTCGGGCTTGTGCGGTACGCGCTCGATATCTTGGGGAAAAAAGGATTTGAATTTTGCTTTACACCGGATATGGCGCGAGAAAAATTTTATCTCGGGACCGGGTATCTGCCGCGAGGGCCCGAGGCGCAGACCTACATGATTGAGGGAACGGACCTGGGTCTTATCGCGACCGCGGAGGTAACGCTCGCGGGCTTGCACGCGGATGAGGTTCTTGGCGAAGAAGAATTGCCGAAAATGTACGCGGGCTATTCGCACTGCTTTCGGCAGGAGGCCGGGGCCTACGGCAAATATTCCAAGGGGCTCTACCGGGTCCATCAGTTTACGAAGGTGGAGATGTTTGTTTACACCACGCCTGAAGAGTCCGAAACAACCCATCAAAAACTTCTTGCTTTGGAGGAGGAGATTTGGCGGGGACTCGGTATTCCGTACCGCGTGCTCGAAATGTGCGCGGGAGATCTGGGAAGTCAGGCCGCGCGAAAGTATGATCTTGAGGCGTGGATGCCGGGACGGGCCCATTCGGCGGGCTCAGGGCAAGGCGATTGGGGCGAGATCACCTCAACCTCGAATACTACGGACTTTCAATCGCGGCGACTCGGCATTAAATATCGCAGGAAGGACGGCTTGCTCGGGTTTGCACACACCTTAAATGGCACGGCAATCGCGACTCCGCGCGCGATCGTGGCGATTTTGGAGAATTACCAGAAAAAGGACGGGAGCGTGGAGATTCCTCATGTTTTGAGGAAATACGTGGGGAAGAAGGTGATACGACGGAGCAGAAAGTAGTAACGCGACAGAATTTACTTTTTTCTTATGTTCCAGAGGCGGGACATGAGGTTTTCTTTTTTTCGCAGGACCTCTTTAATGTGTTCTTTCGCCGCGTTTGTTTTTACGAAACGGAGCCACGAGTCCGAGGGTTTTTTGTTTTTTTGCCGGAGTATCTCCACGACATCCCCGGAACGCAGTTCGTGATCAAGCGGGATGAGGCGCCCGTTCACTTTCGCGCCGGAACATTCATTTCCGACTTCGGAGTGGATGTGATAGGCGAAGTCCACGGGGGTCGCGCCGTGTGGAAGATCAAAGACATCTCCCTTGGGGCTTACCACAAAGATGCGGTCCTGGAGAAAGTCGTTTTTTAGGGATTCAATGAAGCCCTTTTTGTCGGGGTCGCGCGATTCTTGCCATGTGTTTAGATGCTTAATCCACGCGGCTTCTTTTTTGTCGGCAAAGACGACGCGGCGTTTCTCGTATGGTTTTTTTTCCTTTGCCTCGGTGTATGCCCAGTGCGCCGCTATGCCATACTGCGCCTCTTCATTCATTTGCTCGGTTCGAATTTGAAACTCCGTGATTTTTTGATTTACGCAGAAGACCGTGGTGTGAATGGACTGGTAGCCGTTTGGTTTCGGGAGGGCGACATAGTCCTTGATCCGGCCCGGGAGCGGTTTCCAGATGCCGTGGATGATCCCCATTGTTTTGTAGCAATCCTCGACGGATTCCACGATGATTCTCATGGCAACAAGATCATAGATCTGGTCGAGATCCATGTCATACTTTTTCAGTTTTTTGTAGATGCTCGAAAGCCGTTTTGTCCGGAAATTTATTTCTTTCGGGGCGACGCCGTTTTTTTTGAGATCACCCTCGAGAATTTTTTTTACCACCTGAAGGTACGCCTCTCCCTCCTCAAATTTTTGCGGGACGTTTTCGATAAGCCATTTGTACTCTTTGGGGAAGAGGTAGGGGAGAGAGAGGTCCTCAAGCTCGCCTGCCGCGAATGTCATGCCGAGCCGGTAGGCGAGCGGCGCGTAGATCTCGTATGTTTCGAGGGCGACGCGGTTTCGTTTTTCTTGCGGGAGGGCGTCTAAGGTTTTCATATTGTGGAGGCGGTCGGCGAATTTTATGAAAATGACCCGGATGTCCTCGCTCAAGGCAAATATCAGTTTCCGAAAGTTGTCCGCCACATGATCTCCGTCTTTTCTCCACCGCCTTTCCTCTTCCCGGTATTTGAAGTGGCCGAGTTTTGTGACACCGTCCACGAGAGAGGCGATTTCCTTTCCGAATTCCTCTTCCACCTTCTTCAGGGCGTGTTTTGTGTCTTCGGCTGTGTCATGGAGGAGGGCGGCAGAGACGACGTGAGCATCCAGACCCCACCTCGCGACCATCTTCGCGGTCTCAAAGCAGTGGACAAAGTATGGGTCGCCGGACTTTCGCTCCTGGCCTTCGTGGGCATGTTTAGCGAAATCGTAGGCCTTTTGTATGAGGTTTTTGTCCTCCTCCGCGAGGGGACCATTTTTTGTTTTGAGGAGTTCCGCGCAGTCCATTTTCATTGTCTTTAGTATGCGGCAGCGAGAGACAAAAGGCAACGGAAAATTTTCTGTCAAATTTCCCTTGACATTATCTGGTTGTTTTTTATATACTCATGTTGCGATTAGCAGGTAAAGGTCGCCACTGCTAATATATAATCTCAACGAATATCGAATCGGTTACGAATAATCGAATACGCGAATGGTTCGACTGGCTCACCATAAATTCGTTTATTCGAACGAAATTCGTTATTCGGTGATGTGTACATGAAGTTAAAACCCCTATCAGATCGGGTGCTTATTCAGCCGATCGAGGAGGAGCAGAAGACAGGGTCGGGCATCATTCTTCCCGATACCGTTGAGAAGTCCAAGGTTCTTCGCGGAAAGGTTTCCGCGATCGGCCCTGGCAAACTGAATGACAAGGGAGAGCGGATTCCGCTTTCCGTAAAAGTCGGAGACGAGGTGCTTTTCAAGAAGCCGTGGTCGGATGACGACAAGCTGAAGATGGAGGGCAAGGAAGAGTACCGGGTGGATGAGAACGATATACTCGGAATAATTCAAAATT
>JAUYPG010000015.1 GCA_030695805.1 Nanobdellota archaeon | reverse complement strand
TCAAAAAAGTTTGTGGTTCGGTCCTGGACCATTGCCGAAAGATTTTATCGAGCGGTTGGGAAACCTTGATCTTTTGTGCTGTATAAAATTTTTTAAGGCAACTTTTGAAGACATTGTTTGAAAGTTTAGTTTATGTACATTTATTATGCGATCGCATAATAAATGTACATAAATGAGTTGTTCGCAGAAATTGTGTTCGAGTAAGATGGTTGCTCTGTTCGTAAATTTGGAAAGAGGTATGTATAATCGCAGTATGGCTTTGGAAAAAAAGGACATAGATCATTTGGCGATGCTCGCGCGAATCGAGATTTCAGAATCCGAGAAAGAGAAGGTTCTCCATGATTTGAAGGGCATTTTGGGGTATGTGGAGAAGTTGCGCAATGTAAATACCGAGGGCGTTGTGCCTATGGCGGGAGGATCGCAGAATATCAATCAGTATCGTAGTGATGAAGGGCATGTATGTGTTCCGACCCCGGCGGAGGAGCTTCGCGCGGCGTTTCCGGAAAAGGAGGGGGAGCGTCTTAAAACGCCCGCGGTGTTTGGATGACCTCACCGAATAACGAATTTTGTACGAATAAACGAATGATTATCTTATCGAATAACGGATGTGTTACGAATAAACAAATCTTTAGGTATTCGATTATTCGAGCTTGATTCGTTATTCGGCGAGATAATATGGATATAAAAAATTTCACAATCCGGAAGTTGCATGAGGGTCTTATGAAGAAGGAGTTTTCCGCTGTAGAAGTCGCGAGGACGTTTTTTGATGTTATTGAAAAAGAGGACAAGAAGTACGGCGCGTATCTTCGGCTTACAAAAGACGCGGCGTTTGCCGTGGCGGAGCATGTTGATCATAGGATTGCGGACGGAGAGGAGATGGGTCTTCTTGCCGGAGTGCCATTCGCGATGAAGGATGTGATTTTGATGAATGGCGAGATTGTATCCGCGGGATCGCAGATCCTTTCGAAATACTGCGCGAGTTTCGACGCTACGGTTATTTCTCGTTTGCGGAAAGAAGGCGCTATTCCTCTCGGTTACACGAATTGTGATGAGTTCGCGATGGGCTCTTCCACGGAGAATTCTTCATATCAGCTTACGCGGAATCCTCATGATCTTTCACGTGTCCCAGGGGGGTCTTCGGGCGGATCCGCGGTGGCGGTCGCGGGTGGGCTTGCGGCTTTTTCTTTGGGGTCAGATACGGGCGGGTCTATTCGCCAGCCCGCGGGATTTTGCGGAGTCGTGGGCCTGAAGCCCACGTATGGAGCGGTTTCACGTTTTGGCCTTATTCCCATGTCATCAAGTTTGGATCAGATCGGGCCTTTTGCGAATACGGTGGAGGACGCGGGGATTGTGTTTCAGGCAATTGCCGGGAAGGATCCTTTTGACGCGACGAGCGCGGAACATAACTGGAGCAATGTTATGGATTTTGACGTGGCATGTTTGAAGGGCCTTACTATCGGAATTCCGAAGGAGTATTTCGGAGAGGGAATCGAAGAGGCGGTTCGTCAAGAGCTTGATTTCGCCCGCGAGAAATTCGAGAAGTTCGGTTTGAAGTTTAAGGAGGTGAGCTTGCCACACACGGAGTTTGGGGTCGCGTGCTATTACATTGTGATGCCCGCGGAGGTGAGTGCGAATTTGGCTCGGTATGATGGAATTAGATACTCGCGTATCGCGGAAAATTGTGATCAGTTGCGGGAGATTTATTTTGAACAACGAGGCAGGGGTTTTGGGAAGGAGGTGAAACGGAGAATTCTTTTGGGCACATTCGTGCTTTCACACGGATATTATGATGCCTACTACGCGCAGGCACAGAAGGTGCGGCGGCTTATCGCGCGGGACTTTGAACACGTCTTTCATCCGTCATCTGACGGAGGCGTGGACGTCCTTTTTACTCCGGTTTCTCCTACCCTTCCTTTCAAGACAGGAGAGAAAACGAATGATCCTTTGCAAATGTATCTTGCGGACGCGTTTACGATTCCCACTTCGCTTGCCGGGCTTCCTGCGCTTTCTGTGCCTGTCAGAAAATATGTCGTCGGGAGCGGAAAGTTGCCAGTCGGCTTTCAGCTTATCGGTCCGCGGTTTTCGGAGCAGAAACTTTTGAGTTTGGGGAGGGCATATGAGGATAGTTTTAATCAGTTGTAAGTTGAAAAGGTTGCTTTGTGTTGATATAGTGAAGTTAGTGTTGTTTTCATGCTTCTGGTAATGTCTCGTGGAGCGTAAAGGAGATTGAGATGAAAGAACGGAATCGCGATGAGACGGAGGGATTCTCTGTGTTGCGGTTGCTTGGTTTCTTGCTTGTTGTGAATTTGGGGCTTGTGGCGTTTGGCTATTTCCGTGTCTATCGACTTGTGTTCGCGGAACTTATGGTGATAGCTTCCTTCGTCACCTTCTTCGGTGATTGGTATTGGAAGAAGCTGATTAGAAGGGCGCCTTAGATGTTCCGCATCCGTCCGAAGCGCTTACGCCTCACCACCGACGGTGAGGCGTTTGATTTGTTACTTTTTTCCTATTTCTAACCTCGCTTTGCTAAAGTTTCGGAGGGACGCCGTAGAAAATAGTCCGCCAGCTGGCGGAGTAGAAAGTAGAATTTATGTTGTCTCGAAGTAATTTTTTAGTTGTTTGTTGATGTATTTTCTTCCGGATCCGCCTTTCAAGAATTTTTCTCTCCCGAGCGCATCAGATTTTTCGATGTACGCTTCATAGTATATCAGCTTCCACCCCTTTTTAATTTTTGTAGTGCGTCCCCCCTCTCCTTTGTGATGTTCTTCCACTCTGCGCTTTAGGTCAGAGGTAAAGCCGATGTATAGACTTTGATCACTTTCGTTTCGGAGAATGTAGACATAGTACATGACTTGATTATATGCGGTAGCCACGAAAAACAAAAATAACCCCTTCGGGTTATTTTGTCTCCTGGTTTGCCCCGCAAAATGAAATTAAAAATTTCATCGCGGGGCTCGCCCAAATCCAAAACCGCCCTGAAGGCGGTTTTGGCGCGCGACATTCCACTTCGTGGCTTGCCGCGCGGAAAACTTCGAAAAAGTTTTCTTTGCGCGGTTGCGCCCCCGGGAATCGAACCCGGCGCATGGAGGTTATGCGTACCGCTACAACTTTCGTTGCCCCCGCCAAGGCGGGGTTTGTGGTCTGGACTATACCTTCACCCTGAATGAGTCGAGGGTGCTCGCCGTCTAGTCTCTACACCTTCCCCGCCATCCATTGTTTGAATCATGTTGGCGGGGCTTGGCTCGGTATTGCCATTTCAAAAAGAAAGAAGGTTTCACCGAATTTGACGAGTGTTCCACAAAACGTTTCCATTTTGTGAGCCCTTTTGAGCCTCCCATGCCCACCAGGGCATCTCGGCGCATATAAATATTAGGTTAAATGAAGGTTTCTTGCAAGAAAGTTGTCTTTTTTGTAGAATCATTTTGCGTGATGCCGACGTAGCTCAGTTGGTTAGAGCACGGGACTCATAAGCCCGGGGTCGGAGGTTCGATCCCTCCCGTCGGCACTGATTAGATTTTCGTGTCGTGGTGTAAGATATTTTTTGGTTTTTGAAAATTTTCAAAAGATGCATTAGTATGGATGTACTTTATTTTCGTTCAAGAATAAGGTACAAGTTAGTTATGCGGACGTAGCTCAACCTGGTCGAGCGCTTCCCTGTCACGGA
>JAUYPG010000014.1 GCA_030695805.1 Nanobdellota archaeon | reverse complement strand
TTGGCTGTGGCCTTACCCCACGTTTCAAAAACCGCCTCGCAGACCTGGAGCGCGAACTCCGGATCCGTGTCCGTGAACTCCTCGGGTGAGAATTCGAGACGGACGTCCGTCTCCGGCATCTCATCCGCGAGCGCGCGGATTTTCCGAATAGCATGGACGATCATCTCGAGAGTGCTTTCCCGAGTCATCTTGAACACGTGCGTCATGTGCAACTCGGATGTTGCGCAGTACGCGTGGAAGATGACCCACTGGGCGCCTTTGATTGCCTCGAAGGTTCGTTCAATCAGGTGTGGACGGCACTGCGTCAACACCATGATTGTTACGTTTTCGGGAATTAGGTTTTCTTCAATGAGTTTTCTCGTGAAATCGAAATCCTCTTGGCTTGCTGACGGAAAGCCGATTTCGATTTCTCGGAATCCGATGCCACAGAGCATTTGGAAGTACTCTAGTTTCTGCTCCGGATTCATCGGATTTGGGAGGGCCTGATTGCCATCCCGTAGATCCACAGATGTCCAGATAGGACTTTTCGTGATCGTACGGGAGGGCCATTCGCGATTCGGGAGGTTGATTGGAGCAGGGGCGATATATTTCGCCATCGGCATGTCCCTTCGTATTACGTTGTGAATGAACGGGATGATTGCAACTTTCAGGCGTTTCGGCCTGAATGTTAGGCATAGCCCAATATTCAAGCAAAAACAAACCCACCCCGGTTAGGGGTGATTTTTTGAATTAGATATTCTTGTTAATTCAAAACGCCCCTAGCCGTGGGATGTAGTAAGGAGAAGAACGAGAAGAAACGGATTTTGAGTTGATGTTATATTTTTCATATTGTTTTTAGTATATTTGTTTTTTCGAGGTTGTCAAATTTCAAGAGCTCGCGCGAGGCGCGAGCTCTTGCTCGATAATCTTAGCTTCTGCCCTCCTCGACCTTCAGGATTTTGTACAGATATCCATCCCAAAGGGCGAGCCAGCAGGCCTCGATTATGTTTTCGTGTACCGCGATGACCTCCCACAACTCATCGTCATTGGAGAATTCGCAAATTACACGAACAGTGGAAGCGCTTCCTTTCTGTCTTTCAAGCATCCGAACTCGGAAATCCGTAATCCGAATGCTTTCCACGAACGGATAGCGCTTCTTGAGAGTTCTTTTCAAGGCCTTTTCAAGGGCATTGACTGGTCCGTCTCCGTCCGCGTTGTGGAGTTTTTGCGGTGATTCGTCGTCTCTTATGAGGAAGAGCAAACTCGCCTCGGTTTCGACCTCTGATCCCTTGACTCGTTCGATATGAAGCCGCCACCGAAGGAATTTCAGGTGTTGAGGGATCCCATAGAGCTCTCTCCGGAGAAACATCTCGAAAGACGCGGTCGCGAGATTAAAGTTCATGCCTCGCGTTGCGAGATCCCCGAATTTTCGCATGATGTCTTCCACGCGATTTTCAGGAATTTCGATCCCCAGTTCCCGAGCCCTTTTTACTACGTTCGCTTTTCCGGACTGATCGCTCACTCCCGTGTAAGAGTGGTTTCCGATTATTTCCGGCCGAACGTGATGGTAACTTCCAGGGTCCCGTTCGTCGCCACTCGCGTGCATCCCTGCCGAGGTGAAGAAGGCATTTCTTCCTACCCAGGGATGATTTTCCGGAACCGAGATGTTTAGGGCGCTCGCGACTGTCTCCATTGCTTGCGTGAGATTTTTTAAGCTCTCCGCCGAAACTCCAGAGGCGCCTAGCTTTAGCACGAGATTCGGCATGAGTATACTCAAATCCGTGTTCGAGCAACGCTCTCCGGTTCCAAGAAATGTCCCCTGCAGGACTGTCGCTCCGTTTTGGAACGCGGCTTGAGCGTTTGCCACTCCCAGACCGCAATCGTTATGACCATGGAAACCAACCTCTGCGTATGGGAAGTTTTCCACAACCTCTCGCGTCCATACTGCGATTTGTTCCGGCATCATTCCTCCGGTTGTGTCGCAGAGGACAAGGCATGAGGCCCCTGCATCTCGAGCGGTTTGTAGGGTTTCCATTACATAACTCGCCTCATTCTGAAATCCATCGAACGCGTGTTCTGCGTCGTAGATGACCTCTACGCCATTTTGTGCTAGCGTTCGCACGGATTTCTCGATAAGACGCAGATTTTGTTCTGGCCTCATTCGAAGCGCCCGTTCTGCGTCCCGGACTCTGGATTTCCCAACGAGAACTCCGACGGGGACACCAAGCTTGATGATTGCTTCAATGTCTTCCGGACGTGTTCTCCCGAAGGCGGCGACTTTACCTCGAAGACCCATTCCGAGGGCCATTCGAATTCTTTCCGCGCCTCCCCCGTGGATAGCGAATCCAAGTTCGTGGATGTGAACTCCCAGAGAGTCCACAGCTTGAATTGCCTTTTTGACGTCCCTGATGTTTGTGGCTTCGACGCTACCGCCCTGGAGACCGTCTCTCCATGTGCAATCATGAAACTGAACTTGTCTCATGGCTCGTCCTTTCATCCTTTTGACTTGCTCTTTCCGCAAGTATTTGTTTAGGTGCTGTTTCTACCTGTGTCGAGGGTTCGTCATGAGCCCTCGATTCAAGCAAAAACATTTCTACAACCAAAAACCTCTCTCGACGTAAGGTCGGGAGAGGTTTTTGGTGTTTTTGAAAGTTTATGTTTATGCCAAAAATTTCCGCCTCACGGAGGTTTCGATAATAATGCTGATGATTATGTTTTGACGGGATTTCATATTGTTTTTATTTTATACCTTCTTTATTTTGTTGTCAAATTTTTTCTTTTTTCCTGATGTCCTCAAAAAATGCACATATGTACATTTTTTGAGGACATCAGTCGGGGCGCAATATCCGATATCTAAATTTTTCGTTATAATGACTGCGAAGTATGCCACAAAAATTTGTACATCTGCACACTCATAGCCACTACTCCCTCCTCGACGGGCTTTCGAAGGTGCCGGATCTTATAACGCGCGTGAAGGAGTTCGGACAGGACGCGCTTGCGCTTACGGACCACGGAAACCTCTACGGCTCGGTGGAGTTTTATAAAACCGCGAAGAGGGCGGGCATTAAGCCAATTTTGGGTTGCGAGCTCTATCTCACGCCCGGAAGCCGTTTTGATAAACGGGCAGGGACTCAAGATGTCCGCTACCACTTGCCGGTTTTGGTAAAAAACGAAACCGGGTGGAAGAATCTCATCCAACTAGTTACAAAAGCCCATCTCGAGGGATTTTATTACAAGCCGCGCGTGGACAAGGAGCTTCTGCGCGAGCACCACGAGGGGCTCGTCTGCCTTTCGGGATGTTTTTCCGGTGAGATTCCAAAATTACTTTATCAGGGCAAAAAAAAGGAGGCGCGTGAGGCCATGGAGTTTTATCGCGAGCTTTTTGGAGATGATTTTTATATCGAGATCCAGCCGTTTCGGGACGTGCGGGACGACCTTATCGCTTTCGCGCGTGAACATTCCCTGCCGCTTGTCGCTACCTGCGACTCGCACTATACGCGCAAAGAGGACAAGACCGCGCACGAGGTACTTCTCGCGGTGCAGACCGGAGCGAAACTTGATGACGAAAAGCGGTTTACTTTTGCTGACTTTGAGGTGCATCTGCGAACGCCGGAAGAGATGGAGGAGGCGTTTCGCGACGCGCCGGAGGCGCTTCTAAACACTTTGAAGATCGCGGAAAAATGTAATTTCAATCTTCAACTTGGGCAGACGCGCCTACCCAAATTTCTCCTGCCCGAGGGCTTTTCAAATCCCATGGAATATCTGCGTCATCTTGTATCGGAGCGTTTGCCTGAACGATTTTCCGACGTTACCCCCGCGATCAGAGAGCGTTTTGAAATGGAACTTGGAGTGCTCGAAAAAACCGGGTTCGCGGATTACTTTTTGATTGTTCAGGACTTCATACGCTGGGCGAAATTGCACGGGATCGTGGTAGGGCCGGGCCGGGGATCCGCGGCCGGAAGCATTCTTTCCTATATTTTGGGAATTACGAACATTGACCCCTTGAAATACGATTTGCTTTTTGAGCGGTTTTTGAATCCAGAGCGTATCCAGATGCCTGATGTGGATATTGATTTTACGGATGTGCGGCGGGATGAGGTGATCGCGTATGTCCGACAAAAGTACGGAGAGGATTGCGTTGCCCAGATTATTACCTTTGGAACCATGGCGGCGCGGGCGGCAATACGCGATACGGCTCGCGCCCTTGGGTTTGCTTATGATGTCGGAGACCGCATGGCAAAACTCATTCCTTTTAACGCGACGCTTGACTCGGCCTTGGAAGAGGTGCCGGAATTCAAAAAAATTACGGAGGAGGACTTGCAGGCCCGGCAGGTATTGACTGAGGCGCGGCGGCTTGAGGGGACTATTCGGCACGCCTCAGTGCACGCGTGCGGAATTGTGATTTCCGCGGAGCCCTTAACGAATATCCTGCCCCTGCAGAGGGCGCCAGGCGGAGAGGATACAATTTTGACGCAGATTGAGATGCACGGAGTCGAGGATTTAGGACTCCTGAAGATGGATTTTTTGGGACT
>JAUYPG010000002.1 GCA_030695805.1 Nanobdellota archaeon | reverse complement strand
CCAAAACTTGATTTTATGGCGAGCGATTCTCTTGGGCGCGAGTGGCAGGTCGCGACCATTCAACTGGATATGAATATGCCGGAACGATTTGACTTAACTTGCGTTGATGAACGAGGGGGGCAGGAACGAATCGTAATGATACACGCCGCTATCATGGGCTCTATTGAGCGGTTTATGGCAATTTTGATTGAGCACTACGCGGGCGCCTTTCCCTTGTGGCTCTCTCCAGTACAGGTCGCGATACTGCCTGTGGGAGAACGCTTCACCTCATACGCAAAACATGTTTTGGGCGAGTTTCAAAAAATTGAAGTCCGGGCCGAGATATTCGAAGACGATTCTTTGGGGAAGCGCATCCGAGAGGCGGAGGTGCAAAAACTTCCCTATATTCTTGTTGTCGGCGAAAAGGAAGAGCAGGCAAAGACCGTATCCGTCCGAAAGCGCGGGCAGGGCGATCTTGGCGCGAAAGAACTTACCTTTTTTTTGAATGAAATCCGACGCGAAATTGAAGTTAAAGCGTAATGTTGTAGTCATTCTCGGGCCAACCGCTTCCGGAAAAAGCGAACTTGCGGTACAGCTCGCAAAAAAATTTTCCGCCTATGGCGGAGGCGAAGTTATTTCTGCTGACTCAAGGCAGGTTTACCGTGGGCTTGATATAGGAACGGGAAAGGTGCCAATTTCGTTCGAGCGAAGCGAGAAGACGAAATTGAGCATCCCGAGTCCCGTCGAGGCGGGACGAGGGATCCCGATGTATTACAAAGGCATCCGACATCACTTGATTGACGTGGCGTCTCCCAAGCGGCAGTTTAGCGCGGCAAGGTTTCAACGACTAGGACAAAAAGCCCTGCGGGATATTTTGCGGCGCGGGAAATTGCCTATCATTTGCGGCGGGACTGGTTTTTATGTGGACGCTCTTCTTTCCCCTGACTTACTTTCTCTTGTCCCTCCACAACGAGAACTGCGCAGGGAGCTTGAGAGGAGGTCTTTGGACGAATTATATGATGAGTTGTGGAGGGTTGATTCGAAGCGCGCGGAGACGATTGACCGAAAAAACAAACGGCGGCTTATTCGGGCGCTTGAGATTGTCCAAACGACGCGCATCCCGACGTCTCGCAATATCTGGAAGTCCGACTTCCAGATATTGAAAATCGGGCTTTTGGTGAAGCGTGAAGAATTGAAAGAAAGAATAGCGCGTAGATTTCAAGAATGGATGAGAGAAGGATTTTTAGAAGAGGTTCGGGGGTTGCGCGCGCGCGAAGGATTGAGTTGGAAGAAGATAGAAAGTTTCGGTTTGAATTACCGGACGGCGGCGGAGTATTTACAGGGCAAGATTTCGCGTGAAGAAATGATTGAAAAATCCATCAGTGAGATTTATAAGTATTCAAAGCGGCAGATGACGTGGTTTCGGCGGGATAAGGATATTCAGTGGGTTCAGGCCGGAAGTTATGTTGAAGCGGAAAATTTTTTAAGAAAATTTTTGGATGATTAATTTTTTCTACATATAAACCACGATCGTGGTTTATATGTAAGGGGGAATAAGGCAAGGTAAAAAAAGCTTGAGGGAGTCCGTTGTATGGACTCCCTCGCGAAATCGGCTACCTCGGTCGCGGCTTGGGCGCTCCAAGCCGACGAATAAGTTTGCCGACACTGAATCGGGGTCGGAGGAATGTAACTTCTCCCTGCCCAGTCCAGCGGGTTTCGGACTGAAACCGAAACCCTATGTTCTGAAGATGCCCGATTTTTTCTGGAGGCAGACGATCTGCCTCAATCGGACATCCCCGAAGCAACTCGATGAACATTCCTTTCATTCCCTGGCTCCTTTCTTTAGTTTGAGCGGGGAAAGGAAGTCATCGCACTCGTAGGATTGATGCTATTATTTATATATCATATTTTTTATATTTTGTCAATAAAAATGCGGATAAGCGTCAACTCCTGCTTCAAAGCCCCCTGAATAAGCTCCGGGTTGCCCTGGCCCTTCATTTTTTTCATGGTTTGGCCGACCAGAAATTTGAAGGAGTTTTCGTTGCCTTTTTTGAAGTCGCTGACCGCCTTTTCGTTTTCCGCGATTACTTCGCGGACTGCCCTCGTGATACTTTCGGTATCAGAGACCTGGGCGATGCCTTCCCGCTTCATGATTTCGCGTGGATCTTCCCCGCCCTCAGACATAAGAAGCAAGATGTCTTTTGCCATGCGAGAGGAGAGCTCCCCTTTCTCCACAAGCGCGACGAGATCCGCGAAATTTTCCGGGTTTATTTTTATAGTGTCAAAAGTCATGTCGCGGTCTTTCATAATGCCGAAAAGATCGCTCGTTAAATAGTTATAGGCGAGGAGAGAACATTTTTTCGCGTCTTCTGTTTTACATTCCGAAACCGACTGTTCATAAAACTCTGCGGCACGGAGGTCAGAGACGAGGACTTCTGCCTGTTTTTTGTCTAAGTCGTATTCGGCCATGAGGCGGGCGCGCTTCCCTTCCGGTAATTCTGGGAGTTCTCGTCTTAAAAGTTCTATATTGATGTCTGGATTATTAGTAAAATCAA
Organism: Nanobdellota archaeon; assembly: GCA_030695805.1. Taxonomy (GTDB): domain Bacteria; phylum Patescibacteriota; class Minisyncoccia; order UBA6257; family GWB1-50-10; genus JAUYPG01. Next base: position 7,170 of record JAUYPG010000002.1, on the reverse strand, counting down.
GTGGAGGAAGATCCGGTTCCGGGAAGTAGCGGTAGTCGCGCGCCTCCTCTTTGCTTCTTTGCGAGACGGATATTTCTTCTTTTTCGTTCCATCCCCTTGTTTCCGGTATCACTTTTTCTCCCTGTTCCAAAAGCTCTTCCTGACGCTTTAGTTCGTATTCAATCGCGTCCCCCACTATTTTAAAAGAATTGAGGTTTTTAACTTCCACCTTTGTACCAAGTTTCCCCTTTTCCTTGCTTACGGAAATATTCGCCTCCACGCGCATCTCCCCTTTTTCCATGTCCGCGTTCGCGATATGGAGATAGCGGAGTATAAGCTGGAGCTCGCGCGCGAAATCCATGGCCTCCTTGCCGCTTTTTATATCCGGCTCGGTTACGAGTTCAACGAGTGGGACGCCAGCCCTATTGAAGTTAATTAGACTATACTCGTTTTTGGAATTTGGAATTTGCCCCTCGGTCCTGAGCTCGGGGTCGAAGGAGAATTTGGAATTTGCGTGCAGAAGCGCGCCAGCGTCTTCCTCGAGGTGGATTCTTGTGATACGAATATTGTTCAGTGAGCCGCCTTCCACAAGAGGATGTTTGTATTGCGAGATTTGATAGCCCTTTGGGAGATCGGGATAAAAATAACTTTTTCTGTCAAAGTTGGAGTGCTCCGCGATATGCCCGTTTAACGCGAGCCCTAATTTTATCGTGCTCTTTATTGCCTCCATGTTTATCGTGGGGAGCGCGCCGGGGTGGCCGAGGCAGATTGGGCAGATATTCGTGTTCGGCTCCGCGAAAAACGGATTGTTTTCGCAGGCGCAAAACATCTTTGTTTTGGTGTTCAGTTCAATGTGGATTTCGAGGCCGATTATTGGAAAATAGGGCATAGTTGTCAGTTGAAAGTTGTCTCCCTGCGGGAGATGTCCCGAAGGGACATGAGTTGAAAGTTACGAAACACTTACGCGCATTAAGAGATGAGGCGGTTTACTTCAAACATCGCTTTCGCGTGCGTTTCTTCAATGGTACCATTCCCGTCTATCACTTTGAAATGCAGAGGAAATTCTTTGGATATTTTCAGATAGGCGTTTCGTATTTTTTCTAGTTTCTTTTTTTCTTCAAAAAGTTCCTGCGGCTTTCCCCTATGTCCGATCCTCTGGAGGCACTCATTGGGCTCTACGTCAAAAAAAAGAGTGAGATCGGGCAACGGAAAGTGCGCGTTCAATTCTTTCAGCCATTTCTCGTCATGATGGAGCGAGCCGTACGCGAGAGTCGAAAAGGCGTAGCGGTCGGAAATAACCACCAGTCCCTTTTCAAGGATAGGCATGATGAGCCGCTCTACGTGATCTTTTCTGTCTCTTGTAAAAAGCTCCTGAAGTTCCCTGGGCTCCACTTTTATTTTTTTCGCGAGTGCGTCCGCGAGTTTCTGGGCGATGGCGGAGGTTGCCGTGGGTTCCTTTGTCATGACAACTTCGCGCCCCTTATTTCGGAGTTCGTCTCCGATCAAAGTTCCCTGCGTTGTTTTTCCCGAACCGTCTAAACCTTCGACCACCAGAAAATAGGAGCGTTCGTCCCGTTCGCCGATTGCTTTTCCTCCGAGTGAAATGATGGGCCTGCTCATATGCTTTGCGTCCAATGCGAACAATGCGAATTTTTCACGAACAACGCGAACTTTGTGTTTGTGTTCGTGTTGTTCGTGGAGGATTCGTCTCATTCGTGTTGGTTCATCTTGAAATGTTTGCTTAGGCGGGGGCCGGTCTGGTTCGAGTAGTTCGAGCCGATATTTTTTCCGTAAATCAGATCCGGGAGCTCGGCGACGCGTTCAAAAATCACTTTGCAGATGGGCTGTTTGTCTATAAGGACGATATTGTCTTCGTAAGGCCGGACCTCGAGGACAATCGGAAGCCCTTTTATTTCTCCTTTTTCTCCATACCCGAATCCCGGGTCAATGAAACCCGCGTAGTGAGAGCGGTATTCCCCGCTCCGCACGTCCATAGGCGCGATTTCCGCCGCGAACCCCGGAGGAACCCGAAGACGCTCTCGGGTATAGAGGATATAAAAATCTCCACGGCGGAGGGTTATGCGCTTCGTTTTCGGGCGGTCTACGCGGTTAAAAAATTGCCTCGGATCATAAAAATCCCGCTTTGAAAAATCCAAAAACGACTCCGCGCCCTCGCACCTCCAGCCCACAAAATCGCTCCGCATGTCCACGGTCATGATGAGCCCTCCATCCCGGTCGCTTATTTTTAAGCCCTCTACGGAGACGGGCTTTTCGTCCAGATAGAGCGGGCTCCAGTCCTTGAAAAATGTTTCGAGCTCGCTTTGTGAAAAACGCGAGTCCCCGTAAAAAAGGCGGAGCTGAAGGAGCGCGTCGCCGGGGCTTATTTTTACCCGGAATGATTTGGGCTCCACGATGGCCCAAAGATCTCCTTTGTACCCTCTCTTTCCCGCGGCGTCAAAACGGGAGACGTAGTCCGCGAGCATGGTAACCCGGAGATCAATACGCCCCACGGAACTTTTCGGATTCGCGTAGGCGTAGATGTTTTCGGGGAGATGAAGACGCTCCCGGAGCTTTACAATGTAGGGGATATTCGCCTCGAGCGAATAGTTGAAATTTATCTCTTCCGCCCCTATCTCATGGAGGACGTCTTCCACCTTTTGATCCGATTTCGGAAGAAAAATATACGGGAGGCGATAGATTTTGTCCCCGAGCGTCAGATCTAAACTCGCGGGCTGGATGTTTTTTTCGTTGCCGTTTTTGATATGGCCTTTTCGAAGAAGGTCGCGGATATGATGAGATGGAAGGGCGCCTATCATTAAAAAATGTCAAATTTCTAATTACTAATTTCTAATCAATGACCAAACATTCATTCGTCATTGAGTCATTTTGTCATTGGAAATTGATTAGTAATTAAAAATTAGAAATTAGAAATTTTCTATTTTACCTCAATCCCCATGCTGCGGGCCGTTCCTTCGATGATTCTCATCGCGCCTTCTACATTGCTTGCGTTTAAGTCCTCCATCTTTTTTTCCGCGATTTCTTTTAACTGGGCCTTGGTGATGGTCCCCGCCATTTTTGAGGGGGGGGTTCCCGATCCCTTTTCTATGCCCGCGGCTTTACGGAGAAGATCGGAGGCAGGAGGGGTCTTCAGAATAAAACTGAAAGTGCGGTCCTCATAGACCGTGATGACTGCCGGGACTATTTCTCCTATCCTCTCTTTCGTCGCCTCGTTGAACTGCAAGCAGAACTGCTGGATATTTACTCCGTGCTGGCCGAGCGCCGGGCCGATGGGAGGCGCCGGATTCGCGGCCCCGGCTTTCACCTGGAGAGTAAGAATTGATTTTATTGCATTAGCCATGCTTCGCGTCCAATACGAACAATGCGAACTTTATGCGAACAACGCGAAGTGTTCGTGTTGTTCGTGCAGCATTCGTGTCATTCGTGTTGGTTTATTAAATTTTTTGAATCTGTAACGAATCGAGCTCGACCATTGTGTCTCGGCCGAAGATGGGGACAAGAATTTTCACCCTGCCTCTTGTCTCATCTATTTCGGCGATCTTTCCTTCGTTGTCCTTAAATGGGCCGTCCACGATTTTCACCAGTTCATTCACCTTCAGATCAACTTTGTAGGTTGTATCCTTTTCCCCTATCCGCTGGAGAAGCGCGTCCACTTCCGGCTGGGAAAGGGGCGCGGGGTCGGAGGCATTCGGGCCCACGAACCCCGTTACTCTCGGGGTGTTCCGGACTACATACCAAGAATCGTTGTCGAGCACCATTTCCACGAGGATGTATCCCGGATAAATTTTTTCTTCTGTTTTATAGCGTTTCCCGTTTTTTACCTTGATCTTCGTTTCCTTTGGGACCACGACGTTGAAAATCTTGTCGCTCATTGCCATGGACTCCACGCGCTGTTTCAAATAACGCGCTACCGCGTCCTCATACCCGGAATAGGTGTGGATTGCGTACCACCGTTTTTCGACGTATTTCATTATGGCTTGTTATATAATCACCTTGTCCAAAATTCGGATAAAGAGCATATCAAGGGCTCCCAAAAATGCCGCTATGATGAGCGAAAATACGATTACAAACGCTGTGAGCCGTATGGTTTCCTCCCGCGTCGGCCAGTTTACCTTTCTTAATTCCTCCCGCGATTCTTTGAAGAATTCCCCAGCTTTTTTGGTGGATGCGTTCATGGAGTTATGTGGCACACTATATGTCGAATTCATCTATACGTCAAGGTTTTTTACGTTCGCGGCGTATGCCTGAATGAAATTCTTGCGGGGCTCCACGGTCTCACCCATGAGGACGTCAAAGAGCTTGTCCGTTTCCACTCCGTCCTCGATGGTTACCTGTTTCAAAACGCGGACCGCGGGGTCCATGGTCGTTTCCCAAAGCTGGTCCGCGTTCATCTCTCCCAACCCCTTGTATCTCTGGATGCTTATGCCCTCCCTCCCCTTTGTAAGACGGCTGAGATCCTTGTCATTATACGCGTACTCGGCGGACTTCCCTTTCTGCACCTTGTAGAGCGGGGGCTTAGCGATGTAGAGATAACCGCCTTCTATGATCTTCGGGAAATAACGGTAGAAGAGCGTAAGGAGAAGCGTCCTGATGTGGGCGCCGTCCACGTCCGCATCCGTCATGATGACCACTTTGTGATAGCGGAGGCGTTCGATATCGAAACTATCGGAGATCGCGGTGCCGAGAGCGATCACGAGAGACCTGATCTCCTTGTTCGCGAGCATCTTGTCAATCCGGGCTTTTTCCACGTTCAAAATTTTTCCGCGCAATGGCAGGATGGCCTGGGTGCGTCTGTCACGTCCGCTTTTCGCCGTGCCGCCTGCCGAGTCGCCCTCTACAATAAAGAGTTCGGAGTCCTCGGCATTTTTCGAGGTGCAGTCCGCGAGCTTGCCTGGAAGGGTAAGGCCCTCAAGCGCCCCTTTGCGAAGCACCGAGTCCTTCGCGGCTTTTGCCGCTTTTCTTGCTTTCGCGGCCAGGAGATTTTTCTGGAGAATTGCCTTCCCGTCATTCGGAAAACGTTCCAAAAATTCTTTGAGCGCCTCCCCAGTTACCGTCTCGACCGCGGTTCTTGCCTCCGGGTTTCCAAGGCGGGCCTTGGTCTGCCCTTCAAATTGCGGTTCCCGAATTTTTACCGATATGGCGGCAATCAGTCCCTCACGGACGTCGTCTCCGGTAAAGTTGTCTTTCGTGTCTTTGATCGCCCCCTCTTTTTTTCCGTAATCGTTTAGGGTGCGGGTAAGGGCCGAGCGGAAGCCCGTTAAATGCATGCCGCCGTCCGGCGTGTGGATATTGTTCGCGAAGCTCATCTCCTCGGTCTCCATGTCTTCGGTGTAGGTAAAGGCAACCTCGACATCAACGCCCTCGACCTCTTTACGCGTGTAAAAATAATTTTTTTGCAGAGACGCGTCAGCGCCGATCAGATAGTCGAGAAAAGAACTGAGGCCCCCTTCAAAACAGAATGAGTGGTACAAGGGTTTTGCCTCGCGCGTGTCGCGGATGTCAATGCGGACGCCTTTTGTGAGGTAGGCCTGCTGGCGAAGATGATCAATAATTTTTTTTCTATTAAATTCAATCTCTTTGAAGATTTCCGGGTCCGGAGCGAAGATTATCTTAGTTCCCGTTCCATGGCATGTCCCTTCTTTTTTTACCGCGTGGAGGGGCTTGCCGCGTTTGTATTCCTGAACGTGAACCCTGTTGTTTCTTTTGACCTCGACCCGGAGTAAAGAGGAGAGCGCGTTTACCACGGAGACGCCGACGCCGTGAAGCCCGCCCGCGACTTTGTACGAATCCCCGCCGAATTTTCCTCCGGCGTGGAGCGTGGTCAGCACGGTCTCCATGGCGGATTTTTTGGTATGCTCGTGGATGTCCACCGGAATGCCGCGGCCATCGTCGGTTACCGCGACTTTGTTTTCCGGCAAGAGCTCCACAATCACGCGCTTCGCGTATCCGGCCATGGCCTCGTCAATAGAATTGTCCACGACTTCCCAAACGAGATGATGGAGGCCGTCCGGGCCGGTCGAGCCGATGTACATTCCGGGCCGTTTTCGAACTGGCTCCAGACCCTCTAAAACATAGATGTCTTTCGCGTCATAGGAAGGGTCTTTGGTTGTAGAAGATGGTTTTAGTTTTTCGGTTTTTTTCTGTTTTTTCGGCATGGTTTCAGATGCAAAATAATAGATACATTATACTCTGAAACGACATTTTGGACAAGGCCAAAGAGTCCAAAAAAGAAAGGCACGTTGTTCACGTGCCAGAGATCGGGCGAGCATACCGCTCGCTTATGTTTCGTTGTTATCCCCCAGAAAGAGTCGAATGAGTTCGACGTCCAGAGCTTGCAGGCCTCGCAAAGTTCTTTTCGCAAACTCGGTCGCTATTCTCACGGCTCCCACTCTTGTAAGTGGGTCCGCGAAAAGAGTAGAGAACTCTTCTTGGAGCCGCCTTGTGATTTCCGTGTCGTCCTCATGCCCTTCCAGTTTCAGAAGCACACGGACAAACGATCTCACAGGACTTAGGGCCTCTTCTTGAGGAGCCGAAGGGATTGAAGAAATAGATGGCCGAAGGACTGGTGGAGTTAGTCTGCTCTGCCTCCTTTCTATTGACAGGGAAGAGCCCGCGTCCCCGTGCCCGTCTTTGGTTTCTGGATGTGCCACGGTGGTATGCATCCTAAGGCCTCCTAGAGTCCTAAAACCAAGAGGACAATGCGGACACTTATGCGGCATGAGATGTTGTTCATCAAGCTTTTTCTTACAGATGGTCTTATGCGTGGCATTGCGACGCGCGTGCCTTTTAAACACCCGCTCACAATGTGGACATCGCCACTCTCCAGAAGTTTCCTCGGTTGCGGATCTACGCGACGAACACCAACGAACATGCCCGCCAAGAGCTTGCGCCGAACCAAGTTCTTGACCGCATTGATCACACTTCCATGTAGGAGGTAAGGACACAACCGCTCCGGGTGGCGGAACATTATCATGATGCAGAGGTGTGTCTTTTTTCACTACACTTTCCTCGCGTCTCTTTTCGTCGTCTTCATCCGTCCTTGATGGTGGCTTCAGGATCTTGATGGCGATATCACCAAAAAATCCCTCTTCTACCAATTTCCGGACGGCCCGCTCCGCATCCAGACGTCCCCAGCCCGCATCTATCGTCAGCATAGAAATCGGGTTGTTTGGG
>JAUYPG010000085.1 GCA_030695805.1 Nanobdellota archaeon | reverse complement strand
CTCCTCTGGTGGTATTTTCATTACTCTCATATTTATACGATCGTATAAATATGAGAGTAATGAAAATACCACCAGAGGAGCATAGGTAAAAAAAATGAGGGATTCACACCAAAAGAATCTCATGGTAGAGTGGGTCTATGGATAACACACAAGAAAACATTAAAGGGTATTTCAAGGAATCAAGCGATTTGAAGGTAACACTCCGGTCCGATGAGGGATTTATTGAAAGCGTCGTGAGGGCGATTTTGCAACAGACAAAAGCCCTCGGCGTGGAACTTATACTCATAAAAAGGGGTATGAGACGAATAAGAAATTAAGAAAAATATCATACTATGAGTGAATTGCCACACATCAGAGCGGAAGAGGAGAAAAAAAGAGAAGGGAGGCAAGAGCAACCCGATAAGGAATTTGAAAGCAAAAAAAGGGAATATTTTGTGCGGCTCGGTTTAGAGGTTCGTGAGGCGCTAAAAATGCACAGGGATTTTTTGTGGGAGAAAACAGCAGAAGGAAGGTGGAAGAGGGGAGAAGACGGAAAGATAGAATGGGGCCGTGGGAGTAAAGCGGCGGTTTGCCGGAATGGGTTGATGAAGAGATAAGAAAAGAAATCAGAGAACCGTAAAATCATTCAGCAAAATTTATGGACCCCATTGTTTTAATCGTATCAATATGATACGATTAACGCATTAAAATGATATGAAAATGGTGAAACTATCGCAAAAAAATCAAAAAATTATTGGTATCTTTCTCGAAAAGGGAACGATGCAATCTTCCGGTGTCCATGCCGAAATGACAAAACTGAAGGAAAAAACCTCTCTCGTTACAATTAAAAGCATTGAATTACGAAACCAAATTATTGCCTGAGCCAGTTTACCCTGAGCCGAGTCGAAGGGAGGGCATACCTACAAAATAAAGCTAAAATGTTACCCTTCGACAGGCTCAGGGGATAACATTTCGGTAGTTTCGTAATTCAAGGTTAATAAAAGGGTTAGGCGTCGGGTCAGGTTTCAGAAAAAAGCCGGTCGGCATTACGGGCTCAAAATATCTCCCGCTTGACAATGTCCACCAGATTACCGATGCGGTTCAGAATCTTTCGGCGGCAGTATCGCGAATGCAAACACCTTACGCCAAAGCCCTGGTCGCGCTTCTCGGAGTCGGGTATATCCAGCCGTTTGAAGACGGGAATAAAAGAACGAGCCGGCTCGTGACTGACGCCCTGTTGCTTTCCCACTCGCTCGCCCCGCTCTCATATCGCAGTGTAGACGAAAATGAGTACCGGGAAGCAGTGCTGGTATTTTACGAACTGAATTCAATAGAGCCGATGAAAAAAATATTTATTGACCAGTATGACTTTGCGGCGCGGAATTACGCGGCAAAATAAAATACCTCTATGCAAAATATCAAAGAAAACATCCTCGGATATTTTAAGGAATCAAGCGATCTAAAAGTAAAACTTCAGTCCGATGATGGGTTTATTGAAAGCGTTGTGAAGGCGACAGAGATTATTCAGGAGGCTCTCCACAAAGGAAACAAATTCCTTACTGCCGGAAATGGGGGAAGCGCGGCAGATGCCCAGCACTTCGCGACGGAGTTTACCGGACGCTTTAAGCGGCTCCGCAAGGCATATCCCGCGATCGCGCTTACGACCGACACCTCATTTTTGACCGCATGGTCAAACGATTCAAGTTTCGACGAGGTATTTGAGCGTCAAATTGAAGCGTTAGGAAAAGAGGGTGATGTATTTTTCGGGATTTCGACATCCGGAAATTCAAAAAATATCCTTCGCGGAATAGAAGCCGCGAAAAAACTAAATATGAAAACAATCGCGCTCTTGGGCCGCGACGGAGGAGCAACCAAAGGAAAAGCGGATATTGAAATCGTTGTGCCATCAAATGACACGCCGCGTATTCAGGAAGTTCATATTTTGGTGATTCATTCGATCTGCGAAGAAATCGAAAAAACTTTTGCATGAGAAAAAAACATAGAGCAGTTTTCCTAGACCGAGACGGCACCATAAACGTGTACAAGTCGTACATGTGGAAAATTGAGGACTTTGAATGGATTCCCGGGGCGAAAGAAGGCCTGCAAATGCTTTCAAAAACGGACCATAAAATCGTCATCGTCTCGAACCAGTCGGGAGTAGGGAGAGGATACTACACGAGAGAAGATGTGGATCGCCTGCATAACTGGATGAAAAAAGAATGTGAAGGTTTTGGCGTAGAGATTCATGCTATCTATTACTGCCCGCATCACCCCGACGACGGGTGTTCGTGCAGAAAACCAAATCCGGGCATGATCCATAAGGCCGCGGAAGAGCTTGGTCTGAACCTCAAAAAAAGCTGGCTTATTGGGGACAACGTGACGGATATCGTGGCGGGACGCGCGGCCGGAGTAAAAACCATCAAAATAAAAAACGAAAAGCTGGAAGAAAAGGAAAGTCCGGGCGTGCGACCCCACAGGCACGTCGAAGACCTAAAGGAAGGAATTGAACACCTCGTGCGATACTCCCGCCGGACGCTTATTCTAAAAGCGCTTCTCTTTGTTGTGGCGGTGGGGATGCCCGTCCTCCTCTGGCAGAGGGGAGTGATTACGAAAGAAGGAATATTCTCGTTTCTCGAAAGCTATCCGAATTTCGCGCCGCTTCTTTTTATTATAATAACGGCTCTTGGGATCGCGCTTATTCTGCCCATCGCGATCATTATGGGCCTCGGAGCCGGATTTTTTTGGGGCACCTGGATCGGAGGACTCTATGCGTTTTTTGGGCTTACTCTGGGGACCGCGCTCGTATTTTTTGTAAGCAGGTATTTGGCAAAA
>JAUYPG010000084.1 GCA_030695805.1 Nanobdellota archaeon | reverse complement strand
TTCCTTCGACCCCGAGCTCAGGACCGAGGGGCAACTTTCAACTTTCAACTCCGTCGGGGGTTGTCCACATATTTAGCGGGACGAAGGAGGACGCGAGGAAACTTTTGAATATGGGTTTTTATTTTACGTTTGGCGGGGTTATTACGTTCGTGCGGGATTATGATGAGATTGTGAGATATATTCCCGCGGATAGGATAATGTCCGAGACGGACGCGCCATATGTAACGCCCACGCCATATCGGGGGAAGCGCAATGAGCCGGCGTATGTGGTGGAAGTGGTGAAGAAACTCGCGGAGCTTAAAGGAGTTTCTGTTGAGGAGATGAAAGAGAGGATTTGGGAGAATGCGAGACGAGTATTTCGTAATTTGGCATAATAAGGTCATGAGTGAGATTGTAACGGACAAAGACCCTTCCTTGCAGACCACGCGATGGCTTGCGAAGAATGTTCTGTCTCGGCCCGCCGCCTTCTTTTTACTGATTACTTTCATTGTGTGGTTTGATTTTGCTTTTGGATCGAGAATGGGTTGGAGATTTTTAGCTGGCATGGGTTTTATTTATGTTTTTGTTTTATTGAGTGCCCTCTCGTTATTTTTGAATTTAAGGAGTCGTCTTCGGTATTTTGATTTTTTCTTGGATTCAAATTCAATTACAGTTCGACAGGCGGTGTTGTGGAGTGATACTCCCTCGGCCTCGCTTACGTATGGAGTTTTATTGCCTCATTTGTTGCGGGAGCTTGTTGAATTGGAACGCGCGAAAAAGGTCGTCTCGATTTCAGAAGCGAAAATCTCCTACGGTGATATTTCTTCGGTTTTTGTTTCGAGAAGTTTTAGCGATTCATTATTCGGTCTTTCTAAGGCGGTGATTGCGCTGAAGAGTACACGAGCTGGCGCAAAGATTTTTTCGTCAGCCGCTTTTGAGTTTTTTGGCATTGATGTCCTCGGCGACAATCAGCCCGAAGGCAGTTTTGCTTTTCGTGGCCGGGGGATTTTTCAGCGAGTTGTTGTGATGCCTGGTTTGACGCCTCGGGATGCTCTTGCGTTCCGGGAGCGCATTCATCAACTTGCTCGTGAAGTCGGGGTATTACTGGATCATAAGCCGCTTCCACCTGCTTTTCGAATGTTAAATGTGCTAGGAGCGCTTGCAGTAATTTTCGTGATTGCGCTCGGCGCGGTTTTGATTTTGTCTTTATTCTAGGGTCTTGCGCGTTAATGTTTGCTGAAAGGACAATGTAATTGGTGACGTTCATCCGCCTGGGACGTTGTTTTTTCAGGGGATGGTGGTAGGATTTATCTTATGGTGCGTGTCATAGTATATGCTATAGCGGGTTCGGTGGGCGGGGGCTTGGTTGCCGTCTTGGTGTCTTTTTTGACCAAGGGTGCGTTCGCGCCTTTTATTATACTTTCGTTCATTGCGTTTGGGTTGTTGAGCGGAGTGTTTGCCATTCTTAAGAACGCGAGAGACCGAAAGAAGCTTGCGGGAGGTAGAGATGAGCAGGCGACGTCTCCGTCTTTGACTGCGTTTCCGTCTCTTCTCGCATCTCTGCCGAAGTGGGTTATGTTTGTGTATAAAGCGTACGGAGCTCTGAACTTTGTTATTGTGTTTGTTAGTTTTATTGGCCTTTTGTCTGCGGTCGTACTTGTTGGCGGGTTACCTCCTCTGCGGGCTATTATTCTTTTTATCACTATGGCCTCGTATTCCTTGACTGTGGGCTTTGGGAGCTGGTATTTGAAGCGGTGGGTTGTGCCCTTGTTCGGATTCATGTTTTTGACGAATTTCGCGTCGATTTTTGCTGGTGGTGTTTCAATCGCCTCTTTTCAGGCAGTTTCGGTAGCTGTTATTAGTGCTTTCATGTTTGGTGTTAGTTACAAGTATCGTGATGGGCTTTCCGGCAAGATGGTGAGTTTGTTTCCTCAGTTACTTTTCATTGTTGTTTCAATTCTTATTCTCATTTTGCCTCGAGTGTTTCCTATTACTTCCTTATAAAGAGGGTTGGCGAAACAGAGCGTCGTTTAAACGTAAATGTTTCTTGGAGAAAACGCGTAACCAGATTTGGGAGAACGCAAGACAAGTTTTTAAGTTGTAAGTTGAAAGTTGTTATCGCGAGAAAGTTTTCGATGTTGTTGTTTGTACAAAAGTTGTTATATGTGATATGCTCACCTAAAGGTCAAAATTAATTATCTCATCACACAATGAAGAAAGGATCAAATGTAGTTATCGTTTTGATTGTGATTGTGTTGATTGCTGGCTTGGGATACTGGTACACGCAGCGCAATAAGGCGCAGGAGACAGAGACGTTGCCAGAAGAAGGCGTTCCGGCCGACTCCGGTCTTCCGACAACGGAAGCTCCGGTTACGGATGCTCCACCAGCACCGTAAGTTTTTTAAATTTCAAACCGCCCTTCAGATATTGAGGGGCGGTTTGAAATTTTTAAGGTTTCCTAAAATCCGAGAAAACCTTTTACTGAACCAAGGAATGACCCTATCGCGGAGGCGGATTGGGACGACTGGTAGGGAATAAATGCTCCCGGTTGTCCATTTGTCGTTGTTCCCTGCGCTTCTATTTCTTGGATTCTTCCTTCGAGCTTCTGCTCAAGGGCGCGCATTTTGGTCCGGAGGTCGGTATTGACCGTTCTCGTGTTCTTCAATTTTCCGAAGAGCGAGAAGATCTCTCGGTTTATCTCGCTTAGGGCCATGTTCGCTTCTCGGAAGTCGCCTGCGGCTACCGCTTCATACGCTGGGGATATGACTTCCATGATCGCCTGTTTTATTTCCGCATTTTTGATCGTTTTTAATTGTTTCGTGATTTCGCGGAGTTGTTGTAGGACGCCATGTATCTCGCCGGGGTGCGTGCCTTCGTAGACCACTTGGAGATATTCTCTTGCTCCTTCCACGTCGCCCGATGATAGCGCGTTTTTCGCGCCGTTTACCGCGTTTCGGATTTCTTCAATTTTCGATCGGACGAGACCCATGTCCACGCCGTCCACCTGGAAGGTTTTCGTTGCAATGAGTTTTTCAAGGCGCGCCAAGTCCTTTTCCATTTTGCTTATCTCGGTAGGCATTTCGATCCGCGCTTGGAATCCGTTTATCCGCTCCCAGAGTTCGGCATCGTAGAATTCTTGAAGCGTTTCACGCGCTCCCGACTGGATGCCTGTCGCGTAGTTTCCGAGCTCGGTCAGGAAATTTTGCAATTCTACGGCTTCGTTTGCGAGCGCGGCATTTTTCGCGACTTTTTTCACGAGCCGCTGCGCTTGTTTTTTCAAGTCGTTAATTTGTTTTTGCGCCTGCTGGATCTCGCGCGGGTCCACGTAGTCCTGCTGGTCTACTTCTTCGCTCTCAAATCCAAAGCCCTCCTCTTCGTTTTCGAATTGATTTTTGGATTCCATTCTTTTCTCCGATCTTTCTTTTACCTGATTGAAGAAGGGCGTGGGCTGTTGTTTTTGATTCACCTCGTTGAAGAAGGGTGTTGGCCGCTTTTCTTGGTTTGGGAATTGAGATTGTTGCGGTTGTCTCTGGAATTGATCTCTCGGAAATTGTTGGTTTTGTCCATCCTGAAACTGCCCCCCAAACTGTTGCGGAGGAAATTGCCCGCCCTGAGAAGGAAACTTGCCTCCCTGTGGCGGCGGGAATTGTCCACCTCCTTGCGGGGGGAACTGACCTCCCTGTTGCGGGGGCTGTCCGCCGCCGGGGAATCCCTGGTTTCCAGGAAATGGAGATTGACTTCCGAATCGTTGCTCTCCCGCAAATGGCGGTTGTTGTCCGTCGCTCTGCGGCTGAAATCCACCGCCGCCTGGGGGTGAGAACGATCCTCCGCTTGGCGGCGGCTGTTGTCCTCCGAAATCCCCTTGAGGCGGGAGAGGTTGTATTCCTCCGCCCGTGTCTTGCGCTAAGATGCTGGTCGGCATAACAAGCGCTCCAGCGAGCGCAAGCGTACATATGTATTTTTTCATTGGTTTGTTTTTAAGTGTTTTATTTTCGCCTACGAATACCTCGTCGCTTGCGACGAGGTTACTATGCGAAGGCGAAAATAACCCCGAGTGAGCTTGCGACGAGGGGTTACCCTCGGCAATACCGCACCGCTTGCGGTGCGGTGTTTTATTTTCCTTTTCGACCTTTCGTATGTTTAATTTCTTTATTATTGTAGCATTTTTTGATGCGTTTGTTTTTGTGAGGTCTATAAAATTATATCAATGTAACCCTTTTCTCTTGTTTTCGTTTTACTTATATGAGGAAGAATTCTTCTGCTTGTGGGTTGTGTAAGCCGCACAAAAAATGGAAAATGCGTGATACTAAGAGCGTGAATAGTTTTAAAAAGGAGCTTTTGTTTGAATATGGATCAAGAGTTAAATTTCGCGAGTTACACTGAACATGTCTTGGTGTTTTGCGGTTGTAAACAATAAACTTGCAGAGATTTTTTTTGACGACACCAAGCGGAAACTGAACATTCGCGGGCATTGTTACGTTAAGGAGGAAGAATATACATCAAAGAAGGAGAAAAAATGGATTGAGGAAGACGTTGCGCGGTTCCGTTTCGTGTATAGAGACAAGAAATATAAGAGAGTAGGTTTTGTTGGCGGGAAAGCGACGGGCAAGGATCATATCTATGAGCAGAAATAACACACAATCTTTATTGGCTGACGCATTCCAAGTGTTGTTGGATGGGCTGGGTCCTCAAAAAACCACAGAGTTGTGGCAGGTTTTGGTTTCTCCAAAAAAGGATTACGCGGAAATACGCAAAGAGCTTTTTGAGGGCAAAAAGGTAGCTGGTATTTACGGCGAGGCTAGGAAGTTTAATAGAAAAGCGTAGGTAGGGCTGTGTACACCTTCCATTGCGTGTGTTAAGTGTGGTACAAATATACTAATGCATGCGAATGATACTAATAATACGAATATGAATACTAAGGGTTCAGCAAAAATAATTGTCATTATTCTCGCGCTCGTTGTTTTGGGGGCGGTGGGGTATGTGATGGTGCAAAAAAATCGTGTTCCGACCCTATCACAAGACTCAAAGATAGGTCAGGAGAACAAGATTGCGGAGACGATTTCGCCAGCAGAAGAGTTGGAGATAGTTAGCGCATATAAACCAAGCTCTCAACCTTTTCAAGCGACTGTTCTAAAACCACAAAGCGGGGAAACGGTTGAGACCCCCTTACTTTTTCGTGGAGAGGGGTTTCGAGGGGTTATTGTCAATTATTCAATCTTGGACGGTGACGGTCTTTATTTAACAGGCGGCACGATTGATAGGTGGCGCGAGTTTTACAAGGACGGGGCGTTTGTAATGGACGCAAAAGATATCGATCACGGTTTCTTTGAGATTCGCGTTCCTTATCCCTTGCCTTTAAGAAAAGAAGGAGTGGTTGAGGTTTATGCTCCATACTATGAAGGGCGTATTCGGGTGCCGATCGTATTCCAGACCATTCAAAAATCCGGCGCGTTGCGCGCTGACACCAATGATTGGAAACTCTATAGAAACAATGAGGAAAAGTTTGTAATAAAATATCCTGTTGGTTGGATGATAAATGCTGGCTACACACCAAGTTTTACAGCTTTTGGGCGGGTTCCCGGTTTTAGAACACTTTTGGCAATATCCTCCAGATTGCGGAAAGATATTAGTAAGAATTACTCTTCGCTGGATCAATATATTTCTGAGTTTAGTATAGATATATCGGCAAGATATCTTGTGGATGGACATCCTGCTGCGCAGAATGAGGGGTGTTCTGTTGAGAACAACCGTTGCGCAATAAGCACTTACATTTTGAATAATGGGAGAATTTATAATATTAACACTGGCTTTGATGGAGAAGTTCGAGAAGAACACCGTGAGTTTCACAAACTAGTAATTTCCACATTCCGTTTTCTTGATAAATAATTTAGACTTTCGTTTTTTGAATTAAAACTTGATTTTTTCCTGTGGCCTTGCCATGGGGGATTCATTTTCCATCGATTGTCTCGAGGCGGTTTTGGTTGTATGGTGAGGATTTCTTATTTTAAGTTGACGGACGAGGTCAGTTTGTCATACTTATATTGCTGACCTCCCCGCCCTTGGTTTCCGACGGCGGGGTTTTGGTTTATACTGGCTTATATTATGAAGGAATACGATCATAAAAAAATTGAGAAGAAATGGCGGGAGCGGTGGGAGAAGGAGGGGATATATACTACCTCGCGTGTGGCGCGAGGTCGCGGATTAACGCAGACGAGACGCGGACGGACGCAGAAAGGCAAGTGTTACGTTTTAGATATGTTTCCGTATCCGTCCGGGGACGGATTGCACGTGGGGCATCCGAAGGGGTATATCGCGACTGATGTGTATTCCCGAATGAAGAAGATGCAGGGATACGATATTTTGCACCCAATGGGATGGGACGCTTTTGGACTGCCTGCGGAGAATTACGCGATAAAAAACAAGATTCATCCGCGAGTGGCGGTTGAAAAAAATATAAAAAGATTTAAGGAGCAGTTATTGCTTTTGGGTTTTAATTACGATTGGGAGAGGGAGATAAACACAACAGA
>JAUYPG010000078.1 GCA_030695805.1 Nanobdellota archaeon | reverse complement strand
GATACTAAGTATGAAATTTTGGGATATGCGTTGCCGGGACAAAAAATGCAAATACTGCCGCCTCCGCGATATGCTCGAACATTCTAAAAGTTAGCGCTATCGGTGTCGCAGAGAAACCTGCTTGCCCGCCTTTTTAGCGTGCTTCTTGCGGGCGACTCTTTTCTTCTTATTCATAGTGTAAATAGTATAGAATAAAAATATGGAAATCAAGAAAAAGAAGGAACGCATGACGCGGGCAAGAAAACTGATTGCCAAATTGAAACAGATGTTTCCGAGCGCGGGAATGACTCTCCGGCATCGCACAAACTGGGAGCTTTTGGTCGCCGTCATCCTCTCCGCGCAGTGCACGGACAAAAGGGTGAACATGGTAACCAAAAAACTTTTCAGAAAATACAAAAAATTTGATGACTACCTCCTCGCGAACCCATCCGAATTTGAAAAAGATATTCATTCAACTGGATTTTACAAAAACAAGACCAAAAATATTCTTGTCGCGGCGAAAGTAATACACAAAAAGTTCAAAAGAAAAATCCCGAAAACCATGGAAGAAATACTCTCTATTCCTGGAGTCGGAAGAAAAACAGCAAGCGTCGTTCTCGGGAACGCCTACGGCATCGTGGAAGGAATCGCGGTGGACACGCACGTCCGACGTCTCGCGATAAAATTCGACCTCACGGACAAGAGGGATCCGAAACACATTGAACGCGACCTTATGGAAATTATTCCAAGGCATGAGTGGTTCCGTTTTACTTATCTCGCGATCGAGTATGGGAGAGAAATTTGTCCGGGGAGGAGGCATGAATGTAAAAGTCACCCGCTCTCGAAAATATATCTTCTGGCGGCAAGCCGTTTCCCCCGGGCAAAATAGCATGTACAATAAGATCATACGATCAAGGCGGAAAACGATTGGCTTAGAAGTACGGGAAAACGCCGAAGTAGTTCTCCGGCTTCCCTGGGGGGCGAAACAAAATGACATAGATCGTTTTTTGCAAAAAAACGCCGGGTGGATAGAGCGCGCGAAAAAGAAAGTATTGGAGCGCGAGAAATGCGTCTCTGGCATAGAGTTTCGGGTTGGATCGTATGTCCCGTATCTCGGCATGTCCTATCCTCTGGGGACTCTTATTGGCTCCGTAAGCGAAGAGAAAGGAAAAGAAGGGTTTATCTTGTGGGCAAAAGAAGAGGCGAAAAGGATATTCGCGAGTTACGCTGAAATACACGCGAAAAAGGCGGGAAAAGCATATTCCGGTATTCGGATAACAAACGCCAAGAAACGTTGGGGATCGTGCAGTTCAAAAGACACCCTTTCTTTCGCATGGCGCCTTATCCTTGGGCCGCTCTGGGTTTTGGATTATGTTATGGCCCATGAAGTTGCTCACCTTATCCATAGAAATCATGGAAAGCGTTTTTGGAAAAAAGTGGAGATCCTGTACCCTGATTATAAAAAAGCGAGAAAATGGCTGAAGCATCACGGCCACCTGCTTACGATAAAATAATGGAGAAGTTAGTCCACCAGCCAGCGGATAGAATTTAGAAAATAGTATAATAATAGGAAAGGTCGTCCGTAGTCCATAATTCTAGATTCCCCGCCCGACTTCGCCAAGACGAAGTCATGGCGGGCGGGTATTTTCTAGCTTCTAGATTCTCGTAGTATGCTTGATTTCACAATAAACTATCTCTGGGTGTTCATTCTCGCGCTCGTCGCAATGGCATTCGGCGCGCTCTGGTATTCTCCGGCGTTCTTCGGAAGACCTTGGATGAAACTTTCGGGAATGGCGGACATGTTTGCGGAAAAGACGGCAGAGATGAAAAAGAAGGTCCGAAAGGGGTATGCGCTTGGATTTCTGGGAACCCTCGTCATGTTTGCAGTGCTTGATATGATGACAACTTCTCTTCAGGCCGCCTCACCGAGAGAGGGAGCGCTTCTCGGATTTTTCCTCTGGCTCGGATTTGTCGCGGTAGTTGCCTTAAGTAAGGTCCTCTGGGGAGGAGAGTCCGTAAAACTTTGGCTCATCCATATCGCTAACTATCTCGTTGTGTTGGTAGTCGCGGGAGCCGTGCTTGCGGTCGTGTGAAAACAACCCTGGATTCGCGGATCTAATGCTTTGCACATCCGACCCCGCTAAGCGGGGTCGGATGTGGCATCAGATATGTTGTGTCGTTTGTGGTTGTTTGCGGCGTGGTAACTTACTATCTTTACTAGACGGCCGTCTACAAAAGATAGTAAATGTGGTATGCTTATGATATGGCTCGTGATACTCGTGCTCGCGATGCGCGCGACATAAAATATTTTCATAAGGATAAAACGGAGTTCGTTTTGGATTTTTTAGGAAACGTTGTTTCTTTGACGGGGGAGATTATGAGCGCGTTTTTTGATTCCTACCCTTCACGCCGTTTCGACAGGTATTCAAAAAAAGGGAGCGACTCCCATCGGCGCGACACTCCTTCGTCGGAGGAGCAGCAGAGGTTTTACAATATTCTTTCCCGACTTCAACGGGACGGGTTGGTTGCAAAGAGGGAATCCGGGGGAAGGCAGTCGGGGTGGGCTCTTACAAAGAGGGGGCTTGCGAAGCTTCTCGTATTTCGAGAAAAGAAAAAATTTTCTCCCAGTCGAATTTCGTATGAGCCAAAAAAGGATTCGATTATTCGCGTCGTTATTTTTGACGTTCCGGAACGAGAGCGGCACAAGCGGGTATGGCTCCGGAGCGCGCTTCTCGCTCTTCAATTTTCCATGTGCCAACAGAGCGTATGGATAGGAAAACGAAAGATTCCGGAGAACTTCCTCGAAGACCTCCGCGATCGAGAGATGATTTCTTATGTGCAGATATTTGAGATCAATAAGCAGGGGAGTTTGGAGCAGGTGGCATAGCGCTCGTATTATTTTTTATTTTCGCCTACGAATACCTCGTCCCGCCATGGCGGGACGAGGTTACTATGCGAAGGTGAAAATAACCTCCTCGAGCCCGAGGGCTCTCGGAGCCGAGGGCCCGAGTGAGTCCCGAGTTTATCGAGGGACGACGAGGGGTTACCCTCGGCAATACCGCACCGCAAGCGGTGCGGTATTTTATTATTGTCGTTTTAATTGTTTTAATGTCTGGATATCCGACCCCGCTAAGCGGGGTCGGATATCCCAATATGAAAATTTAATGGAATCTGCTATCCTTAAATACATTGGGGGCTTACCCCGTTTTTCTGTATCATAAATCTACAAACTTGTAACGTTACACCCAAATCTTTCTCATTATTTCTCACTTTTTGAAACAAATTCCTTATTTCATCGTTCTATTTTATGAAAGAGTCCGAGCTCATTACACAGGCGAAAAAAGGTGATTCCGAGGCATTCGGGACTCTTTACGACACCTATATGCCCGCCATCTATCGCTTTGTCCTCTTCAGGGTTGGGACAAAGAGCGATGCCGAGGATATCACGCATCAGGTGTTTCTGAAGGCATGGAAGAGCATCCGGAAATACCGAGATGAGGGCCACCCCTTCGGAAGCTGGCTCTATCGAATCGCGCAAAACACGATCATTGATTATTATCGGTCCACAAGGGCACATCGGGACATAGACACGCTTCCGGAAGACGCGCTTTCTGAAACGCCGGGATTTGAAGAGAATGTGGATCAGCATCTGCAGGCAGAGCTTGTCCACCTGGCAATCCGTGAACTTGATGACACGAGCCAGAGCGTCCTTCTTATGAAGTTTGTCAATGATCTTTCCAACAAGGAAATTTCATCGGTGCTTCAAAAAAGCGAGGGCGCGGTTCGAGTCATTCAGCACCGCGCGTTGAAACAATTAAAAACTATTTTGGAAAAACATGACAAACGATCGAATAATCAAACATCTCACGAAGTTTAGGGAAATCGCGCCCCGTTCCGGCTTCGCGCGCGTTTCCCGGCGCTCGATTCTTGCCGAGCGGCAAAGCGTGGTCTTTGCTTTCGACGCGCTTTTTCGACCGCTTTACGTCGGCGGCTTCGCGGCCATGCTTCTTGTTATCACGCTTTCCTACGCGCTACTCTCCGCTACAAGACCCGCGTACGCGTCCCTAAATATACAAAATATTCAAAACGAGCTCGACGAACTCACGATCAACATTAAGCTCGAAGAGATTGCCTACAGCCAGTCCGCGGACCGCGCGGTTGCCTCCGCGCTTCAGGAGATCGCAAACGACAAATTCCGACACTTAAATCCGCGCGTGCTTCAGAGCGAGCGAGACGCGTTTGAAATACCGGAAGAAGACGGACGCATTGATGATCTGCTGAATACGGTGATATTCTAGACGAGGATTAAAGATTAAGGATTAAGGAAACATGAAGCCCTATTTTATTTTTATCGCGGTTTTTCTTTTGGCGGGACTCACTTCTTCTTCCCCGACGTACGTCTGGGCAGAGACAGAAATCGCCCAGCCAGGCACAGGCCTGTACCTTGCCCAGTCAAAATCCGTACAAAAAGCAGTTCAAAAAGTTGAAACAAGCGTTGATGGGCTCGTTACCGCGCGCGATGAGAATATTTCAAACGACCTCGGGCTCCGTATTGATGCTTTCAAAAAAGTCATTGATCTCTCGCTCTCCGAAGCGAAAGACCTGCAGATTCGGGCACTTCTCATCGAAAAGGACCCAAAAGAAATGGCTCTTTGGAGAGACGCTGTGCTCGCGAAAATCGAAGAGGCAATCCGGCACTTTGAACTTTTAAAAAAGAAGGGCGTTGCCCACATCAAGGATCTTCAGGCGGTGAAGACCGAGGCGGAAGGATTTCGCGACTGGCGGGAAATAAACTACACACCCGCGCTTCAAGCGGTAAACGACTACTCTTCCATTAAAAGGGCACGGGATATTATTGCAATCGCGAAGGAGCGCGCCCAGAAAATCGCGAAAGATATGGCGAAACTTGGAAAATCCGGAACCCAGGCCATGGAGCTCCAAAGCCGTCTTATGAAGGCGGGGGCTCGCATTACCGAAGGAGAGAAACATATAAAAGCCGGTAAAGAGATTTTTTGGACCTTGTACATTCTTCCGATTACCGCCTCTTCTTCTCCAACCTCTTCTTCCACGACGTACGTCGTCGTGGAAGAAGAAGCGTCTTCTTCGACCACCCCCCTCCTTGCTCCCCAAACAACCTCTACCAATACAACGGCGACCTCTTCATCTTCTCTTTTTCCGGAAGCAGAGCCCTTGCCCTTGTCAATAAAAGATTTGGTGCGCTCCTCGTTTGACGAGGTGAAAGGGGCGTACCAGATCTTTATTGAGATGAGCGGCTTTGTGAGGAAGTCGCCCTGATCGCCTTCTAAAAGGCACAACAAAACCTCCCCCGACAAGCGTTCGGGGGAGGTTTTGGTTTATCTCTCTAAAACTCTTATTTTACCGCTTCTTTCAGGGCCTTCCCAGCTCTGAATTTTGGCGCGATTGATGCCGCGATCTGGATTTTCGCTCCTGTTTTCGGGTTCACGCCCATGCGCGCGGCCCGCTTCGCGACCCGGAACACTCCGAATCCGGAAATCGCGACCTCTTCTCCCTTTGCGAGCGATTTCGTGATCGTCTCAAATACCGCCTCTACCGCCATCTGGGCCGATTTTTTTGTGTCGAGCCCAGCGGCTTCCATAACTGCTTCTACAACATCATTTTTTTTCATATGTATCCCAGCGAATAGCGAATTAATTACGAATTTACGAATAAAAACGGATGTTCCAACATATTCGTTTATTCGTACAGATTCGTTATTCGGTGATATCTATCCGACCTTTCAGAAATTATGATTCTATTATACCAAATACTCCAGATAAATACAGGGGTTTCACTACCGAGCGTACTCCACCGCCTTCACCTCCCGAATCACTGTCACCTTTATCTCTCCCGGATACCGCACGTCCCGATGAATTTTTTCCGCGATTTCCTTTGCGAGCTGGATCGCGCCGAAGTCATCCACCTTTTCCGGTTTTACGAATACGCGCACTTCCCTGCCTGCCGCGACCGCGTACGATTGATTCACTCCCTTGAATTCGTTTACCACCCTTTCTATCTCTTCCAGGCGTTTCAGATACTTTTCAAGCGTATCTCGACGCGCGCCTGGGCGGGCGCCGGAGATGATGTCCGCGGTCGTTACTACATATGCCTCGGGAATCGCGTATGGGTATTCCTCATGGTGTGCTTCCATGGCCTGGATCGCGCGCTCATCCACTCCGTATTTTTTGAGAAGCTTCCGCCCAATCTCGACGTGCGTACCCTCTACCTCGTGGTCTAGCGCCTTCCCGATATCGTGGAGCAGAGCTCCTTTTTTCGCGACTTCTACGTTCAAACCAAGCTCCGCGGCCATCATGCCCGCGATGTGTGTCATCTCAACCGAGTGTTGGAGGATGTTCTGCCCGTAGCTTGTGCGGAAATTCAACCGCCCCAATATCTTTGTGATTTCTTTCGGAAGATCAAGGATGCCGACATCATAGGCGGCCTCTTCTCCGGCCTTCTCAATTTGTTTATCGAGTTCAGCGCGGGACTCCTCCACAACCTCCTCAATCCGCGCGGGCTGGATGCGCCCGTCTTTCAGAAGTTTCTGCAGAGACATGCGAGCGAGCTCCCTCCGCATGGGGTCGAACGAGGAGATGATGATCGTTTCCGGACTCTCGTCCACAATCACCTCCACGCCGGTCAGGCGCTCAAATGCCTTGATGTTCCTTCCTTCCCGTCCGATTATTTTCCCCTTCAGGTCCTCACTCGGGATTGTGATAACGCTTGTGGTCGCGTCTCCGATATACTGCCGCGCGTATCTCTGCATGGAGGTCGTGATGACCTCCATACTCTTCTTTTCCACCTCGTCTCTTTTATCCCGCTCGAATTTCACGAGAAGTTCTCCAATCTCCTGCCTGTGGAGGTCTTTTAGCTCTTCAAAAAGTTTCTGTTTCGCGTCTTCTTTGCTAAGGCCGGAGACGCGCTCCAGCTCACCCACGGCTTTTTTCTGAACCTCCCTTACCTCCACCTCCATGTCCGCGAGGCGTTTTTTTTCCGCTTCCTGCCCCTCTTTCGCTTTCTCTACCGCCTTTTTTTCCGCGTTTAATTCGTCTTCTTTCCCCAAGAAGCGTTCTTCCAATTTGCGGAGTTCATTTTTTCGCGTCCGCTCATCCTCCTGGGCGCTTCGGAGAATTGAGGCGGCTTTTTCCTCGGCCTTGAACTCAATTTCTTTAGCGCGCGCCTCGGCCCCCCTTAGGGCCTCCTCGGCCTTTCGTTCGATTGATTCCTTGCGGCTTAAGGCAGTCCAGCGCCGCGCCAGATAGCCGATAATAAGACCGAGCGCCAATCCGCCCAAAACCACCGGGTTTAGAATACTCATATATTTTATATTGTGTGTATGTTATAAACATTTTTTTCGACTTTATTTTCGCCTACGAATACCTCGTCCCGCCATGGCGGGACGAGGGGTTACCCTCGGCAATACCGCACCGCTTGCGGTACAGTATTTTATTAAGCATTTCTATTCTAAAGTTATTTCGAGCGGGTGTCAAAGAAGTTTGAGAGTTGTGGGTTGTAAGTTGTTGTGAATTACGAAATGGCAAAAATGTTATTCCCTGAGCCTGTCCCCACACCAACGCATTGGTGTGGGGGCTTGTCGAAGAAAATCCTTTGTGCTGGATTCTTGCGTTTCGCTAGTGTATAAAGATTATAGATCCGGTTTCTAAAACATGGGGGGCTGTCATGAAGGCGATTCGCTTTTTTCTCGAATTGTTCGGCTCAGCGCGGAAGTTTCTGCGTTCCGCGCTTGATGTTCTCTCCCCTCTCTTCTCTGCTTCGTGTTGCAGGCAGTGTGGAGCACGAATGCATGGAAGAAAGTCACTATTCGATGGGGACATCATGTATGAGTGCCCGTCGTGCGGGTACGTTTCCGAGTGACGGACGACGGACAACACCGTTCGCAAAGGTGAAGACGCGGACCCTTCGGGGTGCCGCGTCTTACATATTTTGCAGATCCTATCGCGGCGCAGTTCAAGCTTCAGGCCAGTAGCCCTTGAAGTTTTTCCACTTTTTCTCTGACGTCTCTTTCAGTTTTTCCACACCCCTTGACGAGTTTTTTGTACGCGTACATCCGTGTCTCAATCTGCATCGTATATCCGCGTCTAGAGAAACGGAACAATAAGAAGCGCCACAATATTTATCACCTTGATAAGAGGATTGATTGCCGGCCCTGCGGTATCTTTATACACATCCCCTACCGTGTCTCCGGTAACCGCCGCCTTGTGCGGATCCGATTTCTTTCCGCCAAAGTTTCCGGCCTCGATGTACTTCTTCGCGTTGTCCCATGCCGCACCGCCAGCCGTCATTGAGATTGCGATGAAAAGTCCGGAAATAATGGAGCCGATAAGGAATCCTCCAAGGGCCTCTGCTCCAAGAAGGAATCCAACGAGAAGAACAGAAGCAATGGGAAGAAGCGAAGGTATGATCATTTCTTTCAAGGCCGCGCTGGTTACGATATCAATCGCGCGTCCATAGTCCGGCTTCGCCGTGCCCTCCATAATTCCCTTGATCTCGCGGAACTGCCGCCGCACCTCTTCTACCACAGCACCCGCCGTCTTTCCTACTGATTTCATAGCAAACGATGCAAAAAGATACGGAATCGCGGCACCGAGGAAAAGTCCCGCGATAACGCGCGGGTCAACAAGCTGGAAGACCGCCGCCTTTGAAGACGCGGCGAGTTCTGCTGTGTAGCTCGCGAATAAGACAAGGGCCGCGAGTCCGGCAGAGGCAATCGCGTAACCTTTCGTAATCGCCTTTGTCGTGTTTCCCACCGCGTCAAGCGCGTCCGTAACTTCCCGCACCTCCTCCGACGCGTGAGACATCTCGGCAATTCCTCCGGCGTTATCCGTGATGGGCCCGAACGAATCAATGGAAACAATAATGCCCACAACCGAAAGCATGGCCGTAACCGCGACCGCGATGCCGTATACTCCGGCAAGCATGAAACTCGCGATCATGGCCGCGACAATAATAATGACGGGAATCATGGTCGCCTCAAGTCCAACCGCGAGCCCGATAATCACGTTCGGTCCGTGTCCGGACTTTGACGCCTCCGCGATTGACTTGACCGGACGAAATTTTTTCGCGGTATAGTAATCCGTCGCAAGAACCATAAGAACCGTAACCGCGAGCCCAATGAGAGAGGCGATATATATAGGAAGGACTGCCTGGGGAAAGAAGAGGCGTGCAATCGGGTAGAAAAGGATCGCGGCAGAGACGATTGCAACAGCAAGACCCTGATAGAGCGAGCCCATGATTGATTTCCGATGCCAGACAGCGAGGCACCCAAGAAGCGATGCGATGATGGCCATGCCGCCGATGGCAAGAGGAAAGAGCGCGGCGCCGGGAATTTTGAGCAGGGTGCCGAGAAGGATGGTCGCGGTGAGCGTCACGGCGTACGTCTCAAAAAGATCCGCGGCCATGCCCGCGCAGTCCCCTACATTATCTCCCACAAGGTCAGCGATGACCGCCGGATTCCGGGGATCGTCCTCGGGAATATCGGCCTCAACCTTCCCAACGAGGTCAGCGCCCACATCAGCCGCCTTGGTAAATATACCTCCGCCAAGCCGCGCGAAAATCGAAATCAAACTTGACCCAAATCCGAGCCCTATAAGTCCATGAATGTCTTTTGTGATGAAATAGAAACCCGCGACCGCGAGCAGGGCGAGCGCGACAACGAGAAGCCCGGTAACTGATCCGGCGCGAAAGGCGAGCGAGAGCGCCGAGGACACTCCGTCTTTTGCCGCTTCAGCCGTTTTGCTGTTCGATCGGACCGCCACGTTCATGCCGATGTATCCGGCAAGGGCCGACGCGACGGCGCCGACAAGAAATCCAATCGCCGTAACCCACTGAAGGAAAAATCCAATAAGCGCGAACACAACGATGCCGACCACGGCAACCGTTTTGTACTGTCGGTTTAGATACGCTTGGGATCCGACCTGAATCGCCTTGGAGATCGCGACCATCTCCGCGTTTCCCGATGAACGCCGCCGGAGCCCAGCCATGACGTAGACCGTATAAAGAATAGAAAGAACAATCGGAACGAATACAATAAGATAAGGTGTCATAGTATATATAGTAGTTAATTTTTTTCGCCGACCTCTTTGTCAGGGTTCGCGTTGTTCGCGTCCGCTTCGTGTCCTTCGTGTTGGACGATGTCGGCGATGCCTCCCTCCTGAACCTCGTCCGGTCTCGACTGCGACCGCACGTCAATCTTCCATCCCGTAAGCTTTGCCGCGAGCCGGACATTCTGCCCGGACTTTCCGATTGCCAAACTCAACTGGTCCTCGGCCACAAGAGCCATCGCCTCCCGTCTGTCGCGAAGCTCTACAAGCTTTACCTTTGCCGGAGAAAGCGAATTGCCGACGAATTTGTCCGTGTCATCGGACCATTCAATCACATCTATCTTTTCGTTTCCAAGTTCGTTTGTGACCGCCATAACTCTCGTGCCCCTCTGACCCACAACCGCGCCTATGGGATCAATCCCCTCTTGGTGGGAATACACCGCGATCTTCGTTCTCGATCCGGGCTCTCTCGCGACCTGCTTGATCTCGACGATGTGCTCCGCAATCTCAGGCACTTCGAGTTCGAAAAGTTTTTTCACAAAATTCGGATGGGATCGGGAAAGAATAATACCCGGCCGCTTTCGGTCCTCCTCCTGGACTGCGAGCACAAGAAAGCGCATGCGCGTTCCGACGCGATAATGCTCTCCCGGAATACTTTCGTTTTGGAAAAGAACGCCAATCGCTCGTCCTATATCAACATACACGCTTCCGCGCTCAAAGCGCTGAATGACCCCGCTCACAATCTCGCCCTCTTTGTCCGAGTACTCTGCCTGGATAGATTCTTTTTCCGCCTCGCGGAGTGCCTGCAAAATCACCTGTTTCGCGGTCTGCGCCGCGATGCGCCCGAAGTCCGCGATGGGCTGAAGAGGAAATTCGATCTCGTCTCCGGACTTCGCCTCTGGTTTGTGCTCGCGCGCCTCTTCAACAAAAATATGGCGGTCAGGGTTGTATCGCGGAAGCGGCTCCCCGTCTGGTCCCAATGGAACTTCTTCTTTTTCTTCGCCAATCCGGGTAGTGTTCGCGTTGTTCGTATTTTGTTCGCGTCCTTCGTGTTGGTCTTGTCCCTCTTCCATAATCTTCACTTCATCAGGAAGAACAACCGTCTTCACCTGCCAAAATTGAAGCTCCCCGGTTTTCGGGTTCAAACTGCCGCGGATAACCTCCGAGCGATTTCGGTATTCTTTTTTATATGCCGCGGCAAGCGCCTGCTCGACCGCCAGAAATGCGCGGCGGGTTTGTATTCCTTTTTCTTCGGAAATCTGCCCAACTGCGGCAACAAGTTCTTTTAGGTCCATAGGTTTCTATGCGCCCCTCGTTTGTTTCGGTTATTGTTCAAGGGTGAGGGATAAAACTTTTCCGCCTCAATTGCGGGCGGAAACTACAATAATATATATACTCCTGTTCTCTTAAAAACGCAAGCGTCAAAAAACACGTTATCCCCGCGCCATCCACAGCTTCAAATCAGCACATATGTACTACTTTTGAAGCAAAGAAAATTTAGAGGCGAAAGTGGTCACGAAGCTCCTCGTCGCCCTCAAGAATCTCAACAAGCATCACTTTGCAATATTCATGAAGGCCGAGACGAACAAGGGTTTTCCAAAGATTCTGGGAAAGGTGAGAGGGAGACGCCCACACGCTCTTGTGCAAGCGATAGAAATGAGACGCCTTGAGGAGAGAACGGATCATATTGCGCTCAAGCCGATATCCGCCCGGAACATCAAAGCTCACAATGCGCCACTTCCCGTCCCACTTCTCTTTCGTGGCTGGTGCTGCGTTTGG
>JAUYPG010000065.1 GCA_030695805.1 Nanobdellota archaeon | reverse complement strand
TCCTTCGACTTCGCTCAGGAAGTAATCTCATTTATGAAAACAAAAAACATCATAATAGGAATAGGAGCACTTGCTCTTCTTGGAGTTCTTTTTTGGGTAGGGAAGCCGAGTGAGGAGCCCGCGAAAAATACGGAAGAGCCGAAAACGGATTCAGCGCTTACGGCAGACATCTCTTCCTTCGACTTCGGGACAATCCGGATGAAGGATGGGAATGTGGAAAAAATCTTTATACTGAGGAACGCGGGGGAAAGCGAAGTGCGCCTCGCAAAGGTCTTTACTTCTTGCATGTGCACCACGGCATTTCTCGAGAAGGGAGAAGAGAAGAAGGGGCCGTTTGGAATGCCGGGGCATGGGGGGCTCCCCGCGAACCCTCGCCTCTCCATAGCGCCGGGAGAAGAGATGCGGGTGCGCGTGGTCTATGATCCGAACGCGCATGGTCCGGCAGGAGTTGGGCTTGTGGAGCGCACAATCCATCTGGTCGAAGAAAACGGAGCGGAGAAAGTGCTCTCTATTCGTTCGATGGTAACACCGTAAAAAATGATAAAACGTTATTCCCTGAGCATAGTCGAAGGGAATCCTTGTAAGGTCGGCCTTCGACAAGTCATTCGACCCTGAGGGTCTCAGACCCGATGGGCTCAGGCAATATTTGATAGATTCAAAGATGAACAAAAAATTTATCGCACTCATAGGAGCAATCACCCTTGTGTTCGGTGGAGTACTTCTCTTGCGCGGAGCCGGAGGCGCGGAATTTATCTGGAATGCCTCGAGGGAAGGAACGCTTCTCTTTCCGCTTGTAACGATCGCGGCTCTCATTGATAGCATAAATCCATGCGCCTTCTCTGTGCTCTTCCTTACCATTGCCTTTCTTCTTTCGATTGGCCGCCTGCATAAGGAGATTTGGAAGATCGGGGGAGCGTACATCGCGGGACTTTTCTCGGTGTATGTCCTGATCGGCCTCGGGATTCTTCAAGCGTTTCACATTCTGAATACTCCGCAGTTCATGGCAAAAGCGGGCGCCGTGCTTCTCATTGTTCTCGGGATTATAAATCTCATAAACCACTTCGTGCCGAAATTTCCGATAAAGCTGAAGATCCCGTCTGTCGCGCACGGGAAAATCGCGCGCCTCATCCAAAAGGGTTCAATGCCAACCGCATTTGCGCTTGGTATGCTTGTGGGGCTTTGCGAGTTCCCCTGCACCGGCGGGCCGTATCTTATGGTACTCGGGCTTCTGCACGACTCGGTCAGTTACGCGAAAGGATTTGTTTACCTCATCTACTACAATATTCTCTTCGTGCTTCCGCTCGCGCTCATCATGGCTCTCGCGGGGAACAAGGCGGTACTTGGAAAGGTCGAGACATGGAAAAAAGAAAACTCGGGGCGCATGAAGATTTGGAGCGGAATCCTTATGATTTTGCTCGCCGTATTCATTTTGTTGGTCTAACATGGACGAAAAAAAATTCCAGGAACTCATAAAAAAAGTCGAAGCAATGAAGTCCTCGGGCACCGTGGACCTCTCAATGGAAGAAGACCTCTCCATCGCGGTGATGAACCTCATCTCTTTGGAGGAGCACTTTTTTATGACCGGAGAAAAAACCGGCAAAGAAAGTTACTTCGATACGCTGGGTGAAATCCGAGAGGTGCGAAAAGCCCTCCTCGCGCGTATGATTCCGAAACACGAAGGAGAGACGTGGTGCGTGTCAAAGCATCTTCTCGCGACCACGATGCGCCTTATTGAGGTTGGTACTAAACTTCAGGGAGACGGTGAAAAAGAGAAGGCGAAAGAGACATTTGATTACGCATGGAAGTTGTATTCTATCTTTTGGGGCTTGCGTCTAAACCTCATTGAATTGCCGGACGCAAAAGAAATGGCGGAAGAGGAACAAGCCCTTCGGCAAGCTCAGGGTAAACCATGGACCTTGAAAGACATCATGGAAAAAATGGTCGATTGTTGTGATGAATAGAAATTTAATTTCTAATATCTAATTTCTAATTTCTAAACAAATCCAAAATCCAAATGACCGCAGGTCATCCTGAACGAAGTGAAGGATCTCCCTCGAGTTCCTTCGGGCTTCGCCCTCAGGATGACACGCAAGGCGTGTCAATTTGAGATTGTTTAGGATTTAGATATTAGGATTTAGAATTTCTTATGGCGGACAATTCCAAAAAATCTCTAACATTGATAGGCGTGATAAGCATAATAGGATTGCTAGCGCTCGCCATGTGGTACCTTACCCGTCCCAAGCCCGCCTATGGCAACTTGGACGCGTTTGCTCAGTGTCTCGCAAAGAAAGAAGTTACGATGTACGGTGCTGACTGGTGTTCGCACTGTCAGAATGAGAAAAAAGAGTTCGGCAAATCATTTAAGTATGTGCCATACGTAGAATGTCCCGATAATCCGAAACAATGTCTTGAAAAAGGAGTGAAGGGCTATCCCACGTGGATATTTCCGGACGGCACGCGCCTTGAAGGTGAACAAGGGCCAGAAGGGCTTTCCAAGGCAAGTGGCTGTGCCTTGCCAAAGCTTTAGCGACGGCAGGTTGCGCCCTTCCGTAATGGCCTGATATTGAATTTCGTAAATTAAGGTTATAATAAAAATATGAAATCATACATTATACCAGTGCTTGCGGTCCTTATCGCGGGAGCTCTCTCATGGGGAGCGTGGGTGGGAGAACGAGAAGTGGGAGAACGAGAAACAGAGGCGCCGCAGGACACTCCGCAACATGCGGAAGTGACGGAAGTGGACCTTCCTGTTGCCTGGGGAGATATCGGCATGCGCCTCGTCGAGGAGGGAGTGATAGACCTTCCGAAACTGGAAGAAATTTACGCGTCTCGCGGGGGACTCGGAAAAGAAGCAGAACTCCTCATGAGCAACATGGGCAATGAGAAGATTCGCATGACGCGTGATAATGCGAATACGCTTCTTAACATTCTTTGGGCCTTTGGCCTCGCGAATAAAAATCCGGTTTTGGAGAAGGGGCCGATGATGGATCCGAAATATGGCGGCGCTGGCAACTTCGCCTCAACCGGCGGCTGGACTATCGCGAAAGGCGACCCCATGAGCCACTACAGCGCATACGAGTTTGTGAAACTTACGAAACAAGAACAGGAGAAGGTGGAGCGGGTGGCACAGGGAATATATCGTCCCTGTTGCAACAACTCCACCTATTTTCCGGACTGCAATCACGGCATGGCCATGCTTGGACTCCTCGAACTCATGGCCGCGAACAATGTCTCTGAAAAAGAAATGTACGAGGTCGCTCTCGGGGTGAATCGTCTCTGGTTTCAGGGCACCTACGAGGTTATAGACACCTACGTGAAAGAACAAGGGCTCGCGGGCAAGGTCTCGGCGAAAGACCTTTTGGGATCCGCCTACTCGAGCGGGTCCGGGTTTGGGAAGGTTTTCGCGGAAGTGCAAAAACTTCCGGAATCAAAGCAGGAAGGCGGTTGCGGGGTGTAGAAATCGTCTTGACAGGCATTATAATGTTATTATAATGCAATTATGATAAGAAAAATAATACAAATAGGAACCTCGGTAGGGGCTACGATTCCGAGAGATGCCCTTCAGTCTTGGGGCGTAAAGGCGGGGCAGGAGATTAATGTGGAATTTGATAAAGAAATGAATGCTGTCGTGATCCGGCCAAAGGAAGGAAAGATATCCAAGGCGGATGAGCGCGTAGCTCGGCTTACGTTGAGCTTCATCAATCGCTACAGAAGCGACCTGGAAAAACTCGCGAGAGAATAAAAAGGAAGAGTCCCCGTCCGTGAACGAGGGGCTTCTTTCTTTCGTTCGGCATGATATATCTGACGGAAGTACAATTGCTTTTGATCCATTCGCTTATCATAGAAGAAACGGGAGGATTGCATGGAGTAAGAGATCATAACGCGATTCATGGTATCATCGCCGTGCCGCGACAAAACGTATTCGGAAAAGAATTATATCTGACGATATTTCAAAAAGCGGCCGCATACGCGAGGAATACCATTTTGAACCACCCCTTTCTGGATGGGAATAAAAGAACCGGAATGTCGGCCGCTTTTGTATTCATGGAAAATAATGGATTCGTTTCAATTGCGGAAGAAGGAGAGATTGAACGATTCGCGTTGAAGCTCATAGAAGAGAAGCTCGATATAGAAGTGATCGCCGATTGGTTAGAAAACCATACGAAAAAATTGGCTTGACACAGAATACCCCATGGGGGTATTCTGTGTACATGGACTGCTGTACTCACGATCATAACGAAAATCCAAAACCGGAAACGGAAACTGGGAAGAGTGTGATTTACTCTTGTCCTATGCATCCGGACGTTGTGCGCGAGAAGCCCGGCATGTGCCCGGAGTGCGGTATGCAACTCCTTGCATCGCGGAAACGCGCGGAATCCGCTAGTTGGCGGAACGCGGAAACACGCGGAAACGACAAACACGCGGGACATAAAACTGAATCATTTCTGAAAAAATTTTGGATATCTCTCGCTCTCACAATTCCCGTGCTTCTGTACTCCGAACTTCCGCAAAAATTTTTCGGCTGGACCGCCCCAGTGTTTACGGGAAGTGAATATCTACCTTTCGTATTGGGAAGCGCGGTCTTTTGGTATGGCGGCCTGGTGTTTTTGAAGAGCGCGTGGCGGGAAATCAGAGGAAAACTTCCTGGTATGATGACCCTAATCGCGATGGCGATAACCGCGGCTTACGTCTGGAGCGTGTACCAGACGTTCCGTGGAGAGCACACACTCTTTTGGGAGCTCACGACGCTTATCACGATTATGCTCCTCGGGCACTGGATAGAAATGAAAGCGGTCCAAAGCGCGAAAGGCGCCCTAAAAGAACTCTCAAAACTTCTTCCCGACACGGCGGAATTGATGTTTGGGAAGTCGGATCCCGCCAAGGCGGGATCCGATATCCAAACGCTGGAAACGAAAATCGTGCCTCTTTCGGAGTTGAAAGAAGGCGACATCGTCATCATCCGGCCCGGCGCAAAAGTCCCAGTGGATGGCGTGGTTATTGAGGGGAAAACCGAAATAAATGAATCAATCGTAACGGGAGAATCAAAACCCGTGGATAAGGAAAAAGGCGTGAAAGTAATCGCGGGAACGACAAACGGCGACGGCACGATATTCGTCGAAGTAACAGAAATCGGCGAACACACCTTTCTCGCGGGCATTATGCGTTTGGTAGAGGAGGCCGAACGCTCAAAATCCCGCCTCCAGACGCTTTCGGATAAGGCCGCGCTTTATCTTACGGGCGTAGCGATTCTCGTGGGAGGGGGAGCGCTTGGGGGCTGGCTTATCCTCGGGGCCGCGCCCGCGTTCGCGATTGAACGGTTTGTGGCGGTCTTGGTAATTGCCTGTCCGCACGCTCTTGGTCTCGCAATTCCACTGGTTGCCTCGATCTCGACCACGCTCGCCGCCCGCTCCGGTCTCCTCGTGAAAAATCGGCTTGCGCTCGAAGAGGCCCGGCGAATGGACGTTGTTGTATTTGATAAAACAGGGACTTTGACCAAAGGAGAGTTTGGAATAACAAAAATAACGGCGAATAAAGAATTAAACATTACGAATGACGATGTGTTAAAACTTGCGGCATCCGTGGACGTGTACTCCGAGCATCCGATTGCGAAAGCGATAGCGGCGCACGCGAAAGAAAAAGGAATAGAGTTTTTTCCGGCTAACAATTTTAGGCGGATCCCTGGCCGGGGCGGGGAGGCGGAGGTGAATGGAGAAACAATTTTTGTGGGGCGGGAAGAGAATCCGTCAACTGATGAAAGCGATCCGCCAGCTGGCGGAATAGAAACAAAAGTGGTTGTAACGAAAAACGAAATGCTTCTTGGCGCGCTCTTTCTTCGCGACGTAATCCGCGAGGAATCGAAAGAAGCGATTCAAGAGCTGCAAAAGCAGGGGATAGAGGTCGCCATGATTACGGGCGACTCGGATTCCGTGGCAAAAGCCGTTGCTGAAGAATTAGGAATAAAAATCGTTTTCTCGCGCGTGCTCCCGCATGAAAAGTCCGAAAAAGTGAAATTACTAAAAAATCAAGGCAAGAGAGTTGTTTTTGTCGGAGACGGCGTAAACGACGCGCCCGCGCTCGCGGAAGCGAACGTGGGAATCGCGATA
This sequence comes from Nanobdellota archaeon, assembly GCA_030695805.1. Classification (GTDB taxonomy): domain Bacteria; phylum Patescibacteriota; class Minisyncoccia; order UBA6257; family GWB1-50-10; genus JAUYPG01. The sequence goes on along the minus strand of JAUYPG010000065.1, from coordinate 2,159 downwards.
GGAGCGGGCACGAACATAGCGATCGAGTCCGCCGGCATCATTCTCGTGCGGAACAACCCCAAGGATATCGCGACGATTTTTCGCCTCTCAAAAGCAACCTACCGGAAAATGATTCAGAATCTTTTCTGGGCAAGCGGATACAATATAATCGCGATGCCGCTTGCGGCGGGCGTACTCGCGGGCCAGGGCATAATGCTTGAGCCCGCGGCAAGCGCGATCCTTATGTCTTTCTCAACCGTGATCGTTGCCGTAAACGCGCTCATGCTGAAACGATTTAAGTTTTCATAACTTCTTTTTTTAGGTAGAATGATTTGTATGGCACGAGTCATTGTGTTTTGGAACGCGAAAGGCGGAGTGGGAAAGACGACCTCGGCGGTGAATCTTGCGAGCTACATCGCTGTGCTGGGGAAGAAAGTCCTTCTTATTGACTTCGACCCGCAGGGGAACGCGACTTTCGGGCTTGGGGTGTCGCACGCGCCGGATGAGACGATCTACCACGCGCTTTTCGCGGAGACGCCGCATGAGCGGGTTTTCAAACCCACTCATCTTACGAATCTGCACGTGGTTCCATCCTCGTCTGATCTCGCGGGTGCTTTGGTTGAGCTTGTAAATATGGAAGATCGGGCGACTCATCTGAAGCGTTTTGTGAATGTGATGCGCGACAAGTATGATTTCATTTTTATTGACCTTGGGCCGAGTTTGAATCTCCTCACGGTAAACGGATTTCTTGCCGCGGACGAGGTTATTGTTCCCGTGCAGGCGGAGTACTATAGTTTGCAGGGACTGGAACATCTTACGGAGACGCTCCGCATGATACGGGATAATCTCGGGCATGATCTTAAGGTCTTAGGCGCGCTTCTTACTATGCACACGCCGGGGGACTATCTTTCGGAACGGGTGTCAAAAGAGATCCGGGAAAAATTTCCGTACCCTGTGTTTGAGGCGGTAGTTCCCCGCTCGAGTCCGCTCGCGGAGGCGCCTGCTTTTAAGCGCCCTGTCGTACTTTATGCCCCGCAGAGCCCGGGTGCGCGAGCGTACGAGCAGCTCGCCTATGAGATTTTGGGGGAGACGTTTCCTTCTGTTGGCTTGTAATGTTTTCAATGTTTTTTATGTACATTTATAATGCGATCGTCTTCAATGTGTACATAATTGCATAATTGGCATAATTGCACATATTGACGAACGTGCTCGGGGTAGTAGAATAATGGAGGTTTGAGTTTGGCCGGGCGGGTAGCGGTCGGCATCCCTGTGTGGCCACCTGGGATTCTGGCGCGCCGCTTGCCTTTGCTAAACGAGAGCCCGCGTACGTGTTAAATGGAGAAGCGGAAGCTTGTCATTTTGACTCAAGTACACTGGCGTTTCGAGATGTATTCATTATTACAATGAATTTTTCACTCGAGATCATAGCCAAGGGAACGAGCCGAGGTGGGAAGTGGAGGCTTCTTCATTTTATTTCTAAACGCAGATACACGCAGATGTCCGCCGGCTGGCGGAACGCGGATTTACGCAGATTGTGATATTATAGGAGCATGACAGGACAAGGACTTCAGTCGCTTATTCCTCCGAAGAAGGGAGATGATAATATTTTGCAAACACCTCTTATTGAAGAGCGTGGATTTCATTCTGTGCCGCCACCTGGCGGGGAGAGCGTTTCCGTGCCTCCTCCGCAGATGATTTTTTTTGAGGAAGAGCCCTCCGCGCCTGCGGACGAGGTCCCGCAAGACAATTTTGTCACGACGGGGCAGGCCCGCTTTCGCTCGTCAGATGGCGAGCTTCAGCGAGGCGATGCGGTATTTCACATCGAGGTGGACAGGATCCACGCGAATCCGTACCAGCCGAGGCGGGAATTTGATCATGAAAAACTCCGTGAGCTCGCGGAGTCCATTCGCGAGTATGGCATCATCCAGCCGCTCGTGGTTTCCCGGATTCAGAAAGAGGTGGAATCCGGGTCTCGGGTGGAGTATCAGATCATCGCCGGAGAGCGGAGGTACCGGGCCGCGCTTATGGTGGGGCTTCCCGCGGTTCCGGTCGTCATCCGCAAATCAGAGACGCCGAAAGGCAATCTTGAGGTGGCGCTTGTGGAGAATCTTCAGCGAAGTGACTTGAATCCTTTGGAGACCGCGCGGGCGTATTCGCGGCTCCAGGAGGAGTTTGCTCTG
>JAUYPG010000060.1 GCA_030695805.1 Nanobdellota archaeon | reverse complement strand
CATCTCAAATCCAAGAGCAACCAAACCCGCGCGTATCCACTTGCGTTTTTCGCGCTCCTTTTCCGGAATATCAAAAATCACAATCCGGAATGTCGTATCCTCTACCGGAACGTACGCGCCGGAATCAAGCGTAAATTTTCTTCCCTCTTCCAGGTTGTTCAATTTTTTCAATCCCTTTTTCGTGAGTTCCCATTCTTTTTTATCTTTCCGCTTTTCAAGAAGACCCTCCTGCTTCAAATACGAAAGCATTTTATAGAATCGCTCCCGTTCCACGGGAGGTGACGAATGATTTTTGGCCTCATTTTTTCGGGCGCGCGTACGCACACGCCCATAATTCCCCAGGCACTCGTCCAAAATTTTATCCGTAGTAGAAAGGCCGCTTTGAACCGCCTTCAACATCCGATGCGCCTTTACCCCCCACCTTCTTCGCGTACTTCGTATGTTTCCCAGCATACACACATTCTACCACACTTTACTCTAGTGTAAGAACGATCGTCCTTACACTAGAGTAAGATAAAATAAAATTTTCTCTTCCCTCACTCAAAAACTAAAGATTTTCAAGATACTCCAACGCCGTCTCGTTCAAAAACGCCTCCTCGACATAGGCGCGAACACGCTTCTCATCCACGCCTGCCCCGTGATCGCGAAGCGATTTTACGGGGTCCTTGTGCTGGGCCAAGAGTTCTTTCACGCCCTCCTCCACCTTCGCCTTATCCGGCTTCAAATTCTCTTTCTTCGCGATCTCGAGAAGCGCGAGCTGGGTCTTTACCCGCTTCTCCGCCTGCGGCTTCCATTCTTTTTTCAAGTCCTCCTCGCTCTTCTCCGCGTGCTTCAAATAATCCTGAAACGAATACCCGGCCCGCGAAACATCCCCCTCAAACTGCGCCATCATGCGGTGAAGCTCCCCCTCCACAAGCACGTCCGGCAATTCTGTCTTCATCTCCTCAATAATTTTATCAATAAGATCGAACCGCGCCTTCTCCCTGGCCCGCAATTTCTTGTCCTCCAAAATATTCTCTTTCGCTTTTTTCTTAAAGTCCTCTGCGTCCTTAAAGTCCCCAAGCGACTTCGCGAACTCATCGTCAAATAAAGGAAGTGTATCCTCCACGTTCGCGTTGTTCGCGCCGTGTTCGTGTCCTTCGTGTTGGCTCTTGTCTTTAATAACTTTCTCATGCCTCACTCTCGCCTTCTGCAAATTCAACATCAAGTCCTCCACCTCCTTGTCTGACACCTCAAACGCAACCGCGCTCGCCGCCTTTTGCACGCCCTTCGCGATTTTTTTATAATCCGGCAATTTCACCTCAGGCATTACCGAGGCCGTAATCTTGAATCCCAACGGATTCCCGGGCGCGAGCTTCGTAATAGTCACCTCCGGCGCGCCTATGACATTGATACCCAAGGACTCAACAATCTTCGGATACTCCCGCTCGAGAGCAATCTCTCCTGCCTCGATCCACACGCGCACCTCCCCTACCTTCTCCCGCACCATCTTTGTCGGAACATGCCCCCTGCGGAATCCGGACAAAACAAAACCGCCCCCCAGCTCCTGAAGGGCCTTATCCTCAAAACTCCTAACCAGTTCCGCGGAAATCTCGCCCGTAATCTCAATTCGCGAACCCTCAAGTTTTTTTACGCTGATATTTTTGTAGTCGGACATAAAACACTACCAAGAGTACCAACGCGTGAGCGAAAGGTCAAACAAAAAACGCCAAAGGCGTCAACAAAAAAGAGAGGGGGTCGCTACCTCACGATAGCGCCCCCAACGAACCACACCCATACTTGCTCACGCACCTATCTCGCCGAGGCGCGGCGCGCGAGGAAGTCGCGTCCCTTGCCGACATCCGTGTTGATCGGAACGCCCTGCTTACAGAGCGGGCAGGTTGCCTCATCCCACGCGTCGAGCGGCAGGTCCACAAGCGAGAAGAGCTCCGGAACGCCCATCTGGCGAGAGGTGAGACCTCCGCGATTACAAAGAACCCCAAGGCCAGCAAGGTAGGCACCGCATGCCATCGTAGCTTCGATGGTTCTCACGGCAGAAGCTCCGGTCGTGAGAACGTCTTCCACAACGAGCGCGAGTTGCGTCAAGAGAAGTCGATCATAACCACGCCTGATGACGAAGTTGCCGGTCTCGAGGAAACACGCTCGACCCATGCCTCCAGGACCCGAGATCGCCACCATCTCTTTCTCGGCGTAGATCGCGAGAACCTCTCTGCCCGTAATGATCGAAAGGTGGTACGCCACCCACTGGGAGAGAATGATCCCTCCCTTTTCCGGAGCGATGACCACCTCCACGCCATCATCTGCGAACCGCTCGGCAATCGCACAACAGAGACGAGACGTCGCCACAGTGTGCGGATAGACCGCATCCTTATTGACGTACGTCCCGCTGTGCATACCGGACGCGAGGACGAAGTGATCCTCGGTCAAGACCGCACCGACTTTGCCGAGTAGCTCCAGGACCTCCTGTTGGGTCATGACTTACCGCCTTTCTGCAATCAGTTAGTGGACTCTGACGAAGCAAGGTGCTGGTTGATGAAATCGCGGAGCTTCTGCGTCTTTCGACGCGCCGCTCCCGCGAAGTCCACGCCCTTCGAGGCGAAGATGACACTGCGGGAAACGTTGATGATGATGCCACCAGAACTAGCATCATTTAACCTAAGAAAAGGATGAGCGTCAACAAATTCACAAAGACCGAAGAGTCCGCAAAGAATGAAGTGCCGCCTCGAGCGCTTCCCCACCGGAGTGAGCCCGCGCCATGGCCTGCTCTTTTGTGTCGCAAGTAAGCACCCCGAATCCAACAGGAATTCCATAATCCATCATGACGCGCAACACCCCTTCCGAAACAATCTTTGCCACATAGTCATAATGATCCGTTTCCCCGCGAATCACGGCGCCAAGCGCGAGAAGCGCGTCGTATGGTTCGACTGCGCTCACCACAGGCTTTTTCTCCGCAAGTGCCCGGAGCACAACCGGAATTTCAACGCTCCCGGCTACGCGAAACACAGAAACATCCTCCCGTTTCAATCCATATTTCTCTGCCGTCTCCAACGCGCTTTCTAAAAGTCCGTCTGTAATGTCCTGATTAAACTGCGCAACCACAATCCCCACCCGATACGCGGAAGCGTCAAATATCTCAAATTGTCCTTTTTGAACTTCTTGCGCCATATTTTGCCAAAATATCAAACTCCAAATTCACCACGTCCCCGACTTTTCGTTCTCCCAATATCGTATTCTTCAGTGTATAGGAAACTAAGGAAACTGAAAATCGCGATAAAAACGCGGCCACAATAGTAAGAGAAACCCCATCAATCGCAATCGAACCCTTCGGCACAACAAGCTTCGCGAACTTTCGCGGAAACGAAATGTCAAAAACCTTCGACACGCCCCTTTTTTTGATATCCGTAATCTTCCCAACCGTGTCAACGTGGCCTGTCACAAAATGCCCGTCCAGCCGATCCGACAGCCGCAAAGGCAATTCAAGATTTACAGCGCGAGGCACAATCTTTCCAAACGTTGTTTTAGAAAGCGTCTCCGGCATGAGCTCAAAAACCATCATCCCGCGCTGAATTTTTTTGATAGTAAGACACGTCCCGTTCACCGCGACTGAGTCCCCAATCTTCACCTTCCACGCGCGCGGCTTCTGAATCTCTAAAAAAAGAGAGCCGCGCCTCTTCTCTGATTTCCGCACATCGGAAACCGCCCTTATGACTCCAGTAAACATGAGGAAACCTTAAAGTATTCTCTCGCAATTCTCAAATCCTCCTTCATCGCTCGAGTGAGTTCCTCCTTTGAATCAAACTTTTTGCTCTCGCGAATCTTTTTCAAAACGTCTATCCGAATCTCCTTACCGTACAAATCCCCGTCAAAATCCAAAATATACACCTCGGCTTGGCGATCCTTCTCTCCAAACATCTCCGCAATTCCCACAAAACAAAGCGCGGAATAGGTTTTCTCGTCAAATGAGGCGCGCGCGACATAAACCCCGTCCTCGCAACCGGAAGGCGCCGGAACATTCGCCGTAGGAAATCCAAGCGCTCTTCCCCGCCCCGCGCCCCGCCGAACCCGCCCGGAAAAATTAATCATAGTGTCAAGGGCTAGCTCAACCTTGAATTACGAAACTAAATTATTGCCTGAGCTAGTTTACCATGAGCCGAGTCGAAGGGAAGGCATACCTACAGAATAAAGCCAAAATGTTACCCTTCGACAGGCTCAGGGGATAACATTTCGGTAGTTTCGTAATTCAAGGTTTTGAGATGAGCTCTAGCAACTTTGTAATGAGTT
>JAUYPG010000047.1 GCA_030695805.1 Nanobdellota archaeon | reverse complement strand
ACGTGTTCACTTTTTGGAGGAAGCAGGGGACAAGATAAATTTCTAATTACTAATATCTAATTTCTAATGACTACGCATACGAAAGAAAAAGGATTTACGGTTGTGGAGTTGCTTGTCGCGATGAGCGTGTTTACCGCCCTCCTCTCCTTCGCAGTCGGGGTTTTTGTCCAGGGGATGAGGAGCCAGCGCGAGCTTACGGACCAGATCGTGGTGAATAACGAAATGAGCTTGGTCTTGGAGCAGATGGCGCGTGAAATGCGCACGGGTTCGTTTTTCGCGCCGGAGGGAGGGAGGTATGAGACGTTGAGTTTTACATCAGAGAATCTTCGGTTTGAGGAGGAGTCGGGTCGTCCCGTAACATACAAACTCTCTGCCTCGGCGGGAGCGAGAGGAGTTCCTGAAAAGTATATTTCTCGTAATGACGGCAGTGGCGACATTCCTTTTACCGGCAAAGATGTTTCGGTAGATGAGTTGAAGTTTTTCGTTTCGCGGGGGGAGTTTTGCGCGCCGTGGCGCGTTACTATTTTAATGAAGGTGCGTCCGCGTTTTTCCGCGCGAGACCCAATGCCTATCCAGACAACGGTGAGTTCGCGGGTGCTTCCTGTGGACTTGAAGCGGGATGATGACAGAGACGGGCTGGATGATTTTGCTTCCTGCAAGGAATATTTGGTTACAGAGTCGTAAACCGATGCGAAACAGCGAATTATGCGAATTATGCGAAATTTATTATGAGACAGGATATTATAGAAAAAGAGCTTTCTTATAAAATAGTCGGCGTTCTCTTTGAGGTTCAAAGAGAAATTGGTCGTTTTGCGCGAGAGCGTCAATACGCCGATCTGGTTGAACTTAAACTGAAGCAACGAGGGATTCAGTTTGAAAGAGAGTATGCCATTGACGTGGCCGACAGAACGTCGAATTTTGTTGATTTTCTTATAGAGGGGCGCATGGTCCTTGAACTCAAAGCGAAACCTTTATTTGAACGAGAAGATTTTCACCAAACTAAACGTTATCTCGAGGTCGGTAATTTTCGGATAGGACTTTTAGTCAATTTTCGAGACAGGTATTTGAAACCGAAAAGAATTTTAAATCCCAATGTTTTCGAAAAGGAATTCGTAGATTCGCATGCATTCGCTGTTTCGCATCGGTCTACAGGACAGGCCATGGTCGTTACCACGCTTTTTATAAGCGGGCTTATTCTTGTCGCGACCACAATAGCTGGATTTTTGGTTTCCACCCAGATTAGGCAGGCGACGGATACGGAGATGTCGGCGCGCGCTCTTTTCGCGGCAGACGCGGGGGTCGAGGCCGCGCTCTACTGCTATCGGCAGGATTTTCGTCCCGGGATTCATGACGACTTAAACGCATTTTGTGGAGCCGATAAAAATTTTTCGGATTTCGGCGGAATTTTGGATGTCCGATACAAGACCTCGCTTACGCTTTCTGGAACTTTGGCGGCGCCAGAAGGTTTTGTTGTCCGCTCCGAGGGGTCGGCGGGGAAGACCGTGGGAGGCGAGATCGGACTGGTGCGTCGTGTGCTTCAGACGACATTCGTTTCTTATTAAACCTGCTTCCGAATCCGGGTGGACGATTTGGAAATTTTTTGATACATTTTCTCTATGGTTCGACAAACTCACCACGCAGTGATACGCAAAGTCGTTATTCCTGTGGCCGGGCTTGGGACCCGTTTTTTGCCGGCTACAAAGGCACAGCCCAAAGAGATGCTTGCTATCGTGGATAAGCCGATTATTCAGTATCTTGTTGAGGAGGCGGTTGCCTCCGGTATTACGGATATCATCTTCGTTACCGGGCGGGGAAAGCGCGCCATTGAGGACCATTTTGATTACGCTCCGGACCTTGAGCGCGCGCTTCAAGAGAAGGGGAAGGAGGACTTATTGGAAAAGGTTCGGGAGGTTTCGCGTCTCGCGAATATCACCTATGTCCGGCAAAAGGAGCCGAAGGGCGACGGGGACGCGATTCTTTGCGCGGCCCATCTTTTGGATGGCGAGCCGTTTGCCGTGCTTTTCGGCGATGATATTGTGGACGCGGATGTGCCGGCATTAAAACAACTCATCAAGACATACGAGAAATATAAGGCATCCGTAATCGCGCTTGAGGAGGTGGACATGAAAGATGTTTCAAAATTTGGAGTTGTGGGCGGAGAAGAGGCGGGGGCGGGAGTGTATAAAATCCATACATTTGTCGAGAAGCCCCGCCCGGAGAACGCTCCTTCAAATCTCGCGGTGGTGGGGAAGTATATTGTGGCGCCAGAGGTGCTCACGCGGCTTCGGAATATACGAAAGCCCGAGGGGGAAGAGTTGCGTCTTGCGGATGCTTTTACTGAGGCGTGCAAGGAGGGCGTGCCGGTGTATGGTTTGAAATTTCAAGGGACGTGGTATGATTGCGGTTCCAAAATAGGATTTTTGAAGGCAACGGTTGAGTTTGCGCTGAAGCACCCGGAGGTGCGAGATGAGTTTTTGGAGTACTTGCGGGGCCGCGTACGTGGTTGAGGAGAAATATGCTATAATAAATAATATGAAATTACCTTTAAGGGGAGCGGGAGTAATTGGTGCGGGTGTTTTTCTTTTTGGATTTTTGTTGTTGTCTTCCGTTATAGCGGAGACGATTTCTTGTGCTCGTGTTGATGTGAATAGTGATGGGGTGATTGATATTGTTGATTTGGTTTCGGTGGCGAGAGAGTTCGGTGAGTCGCAGGCCCATGTGGGCGTTGCGAAATTTAAGATTCTTGATGTAAACGATGATGGGAACATTGATATTGTTGATTTAGTTTCCGTTGCAAGGTTTTTTGGAGAAAAGTGCGGTGTTGATGCTTTTCCATATGACTATAACGATGATGGCAAGCACGATGTTGCTGATCTCCAGCATTTTGAGCAAGTCGTGGTGGGCAATGTGAAACAGAAGAGTGGCAAGTTATACGACCTGAATAATGACGGAACGGTAAATATCTTAGATATTACGTCGTATGAGTTGAAGTTTGGTATTATGGTAAAAGAAGGGATGTGTAAAAATGTGGGAACGTGGATTATACGACCGTATGATTTTGATAACAACAACAGCATTGATACGCGCGATTTTTCCTTTCTCTCCCAGTTTTTTGGTATGAGCGCGCAGGATGCAAATGCGGGTGGAAGGGTGGCGGACGGGAAAGTGGTAGATATTGACGGGGACGGCAAGGTTGATATTGGAGATTTGAGCGCTATGGCCCTTTGTCTTCCAACGAAAACTGATGTGCCCGATGATGTGTGCGCTAACGTGAGCATCCCTTCTGTTAATCGTGCCTTAGGACGAGCATATTATGACTACAATCAGGATGATAAGGTTAACCAGCCTGACTTGGATCGGTTTATCGCGTTTTTTGGGAAAACATATGAAGAGGTGTTTCCCCAACTTGTGTCCGGCAAGGTGTATGATTCAAACGGCGATGGCAAAATTGACATTGCGGATGCTGTTGCGCTCGCGCGATGCAAGCCGCCTTTATTGACGGATTTGTATAAGGTGATTGTTGATCATGACGAGATGGGATATGTAACTTTTCCAGCGCCTGATTCCATTCTTATTAGAGAGGTTGGTTTTTTGAGCAATGAGTTTGGCGATGTCGGTATTTTTTCCCGGAAGCCGAGGTCGGGACAGTCGGTCGCGATTTCCGTTACGACGAAAAACGAGCGAAAGATTGATGGCCAGGTAAGCGGTCTTGTGTATAAGGTTTATAAGGATCGTGGCGCGAATAGGATGCTGGAATCGGAAGGAAAAGCGGATGTTGCCTACACGTTAAAGCCGCAAGAGAGGCGCGTGATTGATTTTACAACGTCTTTTAAGGAGGCGGGGGATTATTCGGTTGATATATTCCTTTATTCTTCGGATGGCGTGGTATTGGACAAGGTAATGTATCCGGTTACGGTGGTTGGCGCGCCGGTTTCGGTTTCTCCGTCCACTCGCGCGCGGGACTCTTTTCTTGGAAGTTTGTTGAATGTTTTGTGGGTTGGATACGGAAAGAATTCTTCGAAACTTCAAGGAAATTTTTTAAATACATCCAGGCAGATTGCGGAAGTTACGGGTGGAAGCGCGACAGCTTCTCAAGAGCAAGCGGCTGTGCTTTCTATTCTTCTGCCGCGCAAGGAAGCCGTATTGCGGACTGGCGATGAGGTTACTATTCGCTGGGGGTGGAATAAGTTGCCCTTGGGCAGGCGGATTCCGCGAGTGGTTTTGAAATATAATGAGTATCCGATGGAGGTCATCCACTCTGGCTCTATGATTGTTGCGGACGCGAAGGAGGTTACAATCCTCACGAGCGAGGTTTCATGGAGGGTTCCTGATGGCATTGCCTCCGGTCTGTACACGGTAGAGATTTCTGTTCCCAGTGTTACAGGCGATTCCGGAGGAGTTCCCATTGCTCGGCAAGATATTGCCATAGAATCGTCTCGAGGCGCGCCAGTGAAGCAAGGAGTTAGCGGCGCTCCGGATTTGATTCTTGAGAGTCCAGAATCGAATGCCGTGCTTGAGATGGGAAAGCCGACTGCGATTCGGTGGAGGTGGAGTAATTATAACGGAAGTTCGTTGTGGCGCGTGCCGGAGGTGCGTCTCTTCGCGCGTCCGTACTCTGCGCGTACAAGCGGGCGAGTGCTTACGCTTCCGGGAACGTTTTTGCGGAATACCGTTTCATACGAGTATATATGGAATGTTCCTGCGGACTTGAGTCCGGGCGATTACCGAATAGCGGTTCCATGGGAGATTCAGCCGCCTCAACTGGGAGCGGAGCCGAGCGCAACCGGTATCGCGGGCGTGGATATTTCGATTGATAAAACTTTGTGTGAGGGGGCGAAGTATGAGAATTTTGAAACCTACGACTATAATAGCGACAGGAAGATTACCAAGGTGGACAGGGATTTTATGGGTCGTTATTTTGAGAAGAGCGTAGGTGATGCGGCTGTGCCTACTGGCAAGCGATTGGATTTGAACGGAGACCGTTTGATAAATATCTCTGATATTTCCATTATGAATTCCTGCGGGGCCCCTTCCGCCCCCGCAACGCGGGGAGTTGGGGCGATTACGGTGTGCGATACCGACATTAACCGTGACGGCGTGGTGGATATTGTTGATCTCGTGACGGTTGCGCGAGAGTTCGGTTCGACAAATGTTTCCGATCCGACGGTCGCGAAGGCGGACATTGATTGGAGCGGAACGATTGACATTGTTGACTTGGTTCTTATCGGGAGAAATTTCGGAGAGAGGTGCAGGTAGAACGACGGATACTTGTTTTCTCAACCCTCCCTAAGTTGTTTGGGAGGGTTTATAATTAGAGGATATGAAGAAGGATATTTCTTTTGCGGAGGCGCGGGAGCGAGTGAAAAAGCTTCGCGAGGCGATTGAGAAGTACCGCTATGCGTATCATGTCGAGAACAAGTCGCTTATTTTTGATTCCGCGCTGGATTCCTTGAAAAAGGAACTATATGACTTGGAAGAGAAGTACCCCGAGCTTGTTACTCCTGATTCACCGACGCAGAGAGTCGCGGGGAAGCCGCTTCAGGGATTTCAAAAGGTGCGGCATGAGTCGCCAATGCTTTCTTTGAATGACGCGTTTTCTTTGGAAGACGTTGAGGCGTGGGTTTCGCGCGTTGAAAATTTTTTGAAGCGGAAGATTCCGCGCGAGTTTTATTGCGAACTAAAATTGGATGGGCTCGCGGTGGAGCTTCAGTATGAAGATGGGGCCTTTGTTCTTGGTTCGACGCGAGGAGATGGAGCTGTTGGCGAGGACATTACCCAGAATTTGAAGACGATTGAGGCAATACCGCTTTCATTGAAATCACAAATCACAAATCACAAATCACAAACAAATTCCAAATTTCAAATTCCAAAACGACTCATCGTGAGGGGAGAGGTGTTTTTGACGAAGAAGGAGTTTGCGCGGATTAACAAAG
>JAUYPG010000023.1 GCA_030695805.1 Nanobdellota archaeon | reverse complement strand
TCGAACGGCGCGATGATCTCTTCCACGATGCCCGACTCATCTTTGCGAGAGTTGGCGGACGCCCCTCCGTTGGAGACCACTGTGTCGCCAACGGTAACTTTCCTGCCATGCACCTCTGCGGAGATGATGACGTCCTTACCGTCTCTAAAGTCGTATGTGAGGACGTATCCGTTCTTTTCGATGGTTCTCAAAGTAGCGCTCCTTCAGGTCATGGATAAGGCGTGATTGCTCTATCCAAGCTGAATTCTTTATATACATACATCACTTTTTTGTCAAGGGCCTTTGGAGAAATGGGGGAGTGGGATATAATGAAAGAGTTTGTAGCTTTTAGGATCTGAAGCAATTGACATCCGACATCCTCTCGCGCTTTGCGCGAGTTCTGCGGGGTATCAATGTTGGGGATGTCGGATGTCCCTATTCTTATGAAATCTTCGGTGAAAAAAGAGGTAAGAACAAGAATCGCGCCGTCGCCGACGGGTTTTTTTCATGTGGGTACGGCCCGCACCGCGCTTTTTAATTATCTTTACGCCAAGCGTTACGGCGGAGAGTTTATTTTACGCATTGAGGATACGGACAAGGAGCGGTCAAAACCGGAATACGAGGAGGATATAATTCGATCTTTGGAGTGGCTGGGGTTGGAATGGGATTCTGACCAACACGAAGGACACGAACAAAACACGAACAACGCGAACATTTCTCGATTTTATAGACAATCGGAACGCACGGAAATTTACAAAAAATATCTTGAAAAACTCTTAAATGAAGGGAAGGCATATTACTGCTGCTGCGCGAAAGAAGAGCTTGAAGCGCAAAGAATTTCACAAGAAACGAACGGACATATTTTTAAATATTCCGGTAAGTGCCGGCAGGACGCAGATATACGCGGATTACAACGCAGATCAACGCAGAACCTGGTTATCAGGTTTAAGGTGCCGGAGAAGAAGGTTTTATTTCACGACGAGATTCGCGGGAAGGTGGAGTTTGATTCCGAGCTTTTCGGAGACATCGTGATCGCGAAATCACTTGATGAACCGCTCTATAATTTTACGGTGGTGGTTGATGATGAGGAGATGGAGATTACGCATGTGATTCGCGGAGAAGATCATTTGGGAAATACGCCGAAGCAGATACTGCTTCAGGCGGCGCTTGGATTTCGAGAGCCCCATTATGCTCATCTACCCCTTATTCTCGCGCCGGACCGCTCTAAGCTCTCAAAGAGGGCAGAGGAGATAGATGCGACGATAAAGAGTTTACGGGAAAGGGGCTATCTGCCCGAAGCAGTCGTGAATTTCCTCGCGCTTCTCGGATGGTCTCCGGGAGATAATAGAGAGATATTCTCGTTGGAAGAGCTGGAAAAATTTTTTGATCTCAAAAAAATTCAAAAGGGAGGAGCGATTTTCAATATTCAAAAACTCGATTGGTTTGGCGCGCACTATATCCAAAAGTTGAAGTTTGAAGAACTGAAAGAAAAAATGTGGGAGTTTATTCCCGATATCTGGAAAAAGAATCCGGAAGTATTGGACCGCGCGATAGGGCTGGAGCAGGAGCGGATGAAGACGCTCCGTGATTTCGAGGAGGCCGCGGGATTCTTTTTCGAACTGCCTGAATATCCGGCAGAACGGCTCGTGTGGAAAAATTCTGATATGGAAACCGCCCGAAAGCGCCTCGAGCATGTATTGGATATTATGGAAGAGTCCTTGGGAGACGGCCTCGAGACCCGTGTCATGGAATACGCGGAGAAAGAGGGAAGGGGGGACGTGCTTTGGCCTTTGCGCGTTGCTTTGTCAGGACTTGAAAAATCACCCGGGCCATTTCAGATTATAAAAGTGATTGGAAGGGAAGAGGGAATTCAACGCATAAAACACGCGTTGAATAAAATTTCTCCGCCTGAGGCGGATCAGCCTTAGGCTGATAGTTACTAATTTCATGTTTCTTAAAACAATTAGTATTTTTTTTATATTTTCACTTTTGTTTGCGCCCCCCGTCGTGGCGCAGGAATCTCCCCGTGACATTACGGACGAAGAGGTAAAAAACGGCGGGGGATCGGACTTGCGGACGCTTATCGAGGAAAAGACCGCGGAGCTTCAGAGGATACATGATGAGCGGGCGCGCCTTGAGGCAAGCGTCGCGGAGACGAAGGCCGCGCAGAAGGGCTTGAATAAGGAGATCGGCTCGATCAATTACAATGTTAAACAACTTGACCTTTCCATTAAATCGAATGAGATCGTGCTTCAGAAACTCGACCTTGAAATCGAGGAGCTTCAGCGCGACACCCGGCTTATCGAACGGAACGTTGGGGACAAGAAAGAAACGATCGGGAAGCTCATGTTCGAACTTTATCAGAGGGACAGGGATGATTTTTTTGTCGTGTTTTTGCGGAGCGGGTCGCTTTCCGGAGGGGTGTCGGAGATTCAATCCCTTATGACGCTCAATAGCGATCTTGCCGTCGGCGTGGAGGAGTTGCGTGATTTTCAGCAGGACCTTATCCGGAAGGCGGCGGAAGTGCGGGGGAAGCAGGGAGATATGGAGGCGGAGCGGAAAAATTTGAGTTATCGCGGACAGATTGCTCAGGATCAAAAACAGGAGAAACAGAAGCTTCTTGCCACGACGAAAAATCAGGAAAAGATCTACCAGGAAAAGATAGCGGAACTTGACCGCCAGCAGGAAGAGATCGGTAAGGTTATCGAGGACATTGAATCGAAATTGCGCGAGAGTTTCGATCCGACGCTTTTGCCGGTGAAGAGATCGGGCGTCCTGACTTATCCGGTTGAAAAAATTGTTGTTACTCAAAAATACGGTAAAACAAAATTTGCTGAACAGGCCTATAAAACAAAATTCCACAATGGCGTTGATTTTGGGGCGTCCATAGGCACTCCCATCCTGGCCTCCGCGGATGGAAAAATAATCGCCGTGGATAACAACGACCGAGGGCGATCGCGATGGGAAAAGTTTCAATACGGAAAATATATTTTAATTGAGCATGAAAATAACTTAACCACTCTCTACGCCCACCTTTCCAAACAAATTGTCTCCAAAGGCGATATTGTGAAAAGGGGAGACATCATTGGCTATTCTGGAAATACGGGTTATTCTACCGGGCCGCATATTCACCTTACTGTGTTATGGGCGCCGAGTGTTCAATTCAAAACAATCGCCCCCGCGGCCGGACTTGTGCCGGTTGGGATAACGATAGATCCGGAGGATTATCTATGACGAACATTTAAATATTTAAATATGACAACATGACAAACCTACAGGGGAGAGAGGGTTTTCGGTTCTGAATGTGGTAGTATAAAAGATATATAATGTCGCATAATTTAAGTTAATAGACATTAGATATGCAAACAAGCCCAAAACCGCTTCCCTCCCATATTCCTGATTTTTTGGATTGGCTTGATGTTGAAAAAGGACTCTCCACAAAAACCCAGGAAAATTATTCGCGTTTTATCAAACGATTTATACGCTGGCTTGAGTTTCAAAAACTCGCTTCCCTGAAACCTCATGAGCTCACTTCGGACCATGTCTGGAAGTATCGGATTTTTCTCGCTCGGCAGACGCGCTCCGAGCGCTCGGCGGCCGCTCCGCTTAAAAAATCTACCCAGAATTATTATCTTATCGCTCTGCGTTCCCTTCTTGGCTATTTCACGGAACGGGATATCACGTCTCTTCCGGCCGACAAGATAAAGCTCGCGCGGAACAAAGAGGATAAGGAGGTCCGTTTCTTGAATCTTGTGGAGCTCGAAAGACTTTTTTCTATGCCTGACGTATCTTCTCCGGCGGGACTTCGGGACCGGACGATTTTGGAAACTTTTTTTTCCACGGGAATGAGAATTTCCGAATTGGTAGCCCTCAATCGCATTCAAGTTGAGCCCTCTTTGGGCGCGGACGAGCTTGAGCTCGGCATTATTGGAAAAGGAGGCCGGGCTCGAACCGTGTATTTTTCAAAACGCGTTCTTTCCTGGCTCAAAAAATATCTTGAAACGCGCGGCGATTTTGATGATCCGCTCTTTGTAAATTATCAGTCCCGCAAAGGATCATCGCGACGTCTTACGCCTCGTTCGATAGAACGAGTGATCAAGGACTACGCGCTTCGCGCGGGGCTTCCAAAAAATACGACTCCGCATGTGCTTCGCCACAGCTTTGCTACTGATCTTTTAAGTCAGGGAGTGGACATTCGTCTTCTTCAAGAATTTCTCGGACACAAAGATATCTCGGCGACTCAAATTTACACTCACGTTACTAAAAAACAATTGCGTGATATCCATAAAAAATATCACAGCGGCGAAAGAATGAAAAAATAGAAGACGTTTATGGTAAGATAAAAATATCTAAACATGAAGAAAAAGCGGGTTCACATGGTGGGAATTGGAGGCATCGGCATGAGCGCTCTCGCGCGGTATTTTTTGGCCCAAAATTGGGCTGTAAGCGGCTCTGATCTTCAATCGAGCTCAATTATCCATGGCCTTTCAAAATTAGGCATTAAGGTTAAAATAGGACATAAAATATCTAATGTTGTCAAGGGGACTCATTTGGTGATTCGAACTGTGGCTGTACTTCTAACTCACCCGGAGATACAACAAGCGGAGCGGCTCGGGATTCCCGTGAAGACCTATCCCGAGGCGCTTGGGGAGATTACGAAGAAGTATGAGACGATAGGAGTTGCTGGCGCGCACGGAAAGAGTACTACCACTTCCCTTCTCGCGCTTGCGATGATTCGGGCGAAGATGGATCCCACGGTTTTTGTCGGAACGAAACTTTGGGAATTCGGGGATTCTAATTTTTATCTCGGGGAAAGTCCGTATCTTGTCGTGGAAGCGGATGAGTATGGCGGCGCGTTTTTGCATTATTCTCCGGCGCACGCGATTGTGTTGAATATTGATAAGGAGCATTTGGATTATTATGGAACTTTTGCCGAAGTACAGAGGGCGTTTTTGGGTTTTATCGCGAATGTTCGTCCGGGAGGCATTGTGGTTTTGAATAAAGATAACGTTGCGCTTTGGGGACTCGTGAAGCGTATTTTTGCTATCGCGAAGAAGCGCGACCTTTCTCTTTTTTGGTATTCTCTGAACAACCCCGCGGCATCGCGGATTCGGAAGGCGCTCCGGATTCCCGGCGAACATAATGTTTCAAACGCGCTCGCGGCCTATACGCTTTTGCGGGCCCTGAAGGTGCCGGCTCGGGATATCTTATTCGCGTTTTCTCGTTTTATGGGTTCGTGGAGGAGGATGGAGCACCGAGGACTTTTGAAGATACAAGACACAAGATACAAGACACAAGTTTTTGATGATTACGCGCATCATCCGACTGAAATAAAGGCGACGCTTCGAGCGTTTCGGGAGAAGTTTCCGAAGAAAAAGATTGTGTGCGTGTTCCAGCCCCACCAGATGAAGCGTCTTCAACTTCTTTTTAGTGATTTTGCGGATGCGTTTGAAGACGCGGATTTGATCATACTTCTTTCGGTGTATCAGGTTGCGGGACGGGAACAAGTTGAAAGGTTTAAGTTGAAAGTTGAAAGGGTTGATTTGTCCAAAAAACTCGTGAAAGAAATTCGAAAGAGACATTCAAAATTATCGGTAGAATATTTCGCGGATACGAAAAATTTTCGGAAGAAGATGGTGGCGGCCCTCTCCGGACACATACACTCCTCGGCGGTACTTGTTATGATGGGAGCGGGAGATATTTTTCAATTAACTGATAAGTTAATTGAAAAATAAAATTACTAATTTCTAATTCCTAATTTCTAATGAAATCCCAATGACAGAATGTCCTAAAGAATAACTGTTTTAGGTATTTTGATATTGGTGCTTAAAGTTTGATTAGAAATTAGAT